>CAZUTZ010000143.1:0-6961 GCA_964623655.1 uncultured Wenzhouxiangella sp. | reverse complement strand
ATTTGATCGCTGATTATTTTAACCTCGTGCTCGAGGGTCAGTGAGCGATCCGACGCAAGCGGCGTTTCCAGGCGGAAATGCCAGATTCGGCCCACCCCGGTCAGAGTCGCCGGCACGATGGCGGCACCGGTCCGGCGGGCGAGTTCGACAGGCCCCGGAGGCAGCTGAAGGCGCTTGCCGAGAAAATCCACCGCGACGCCGCCGCGTTTGCTGCCCTGGTCCATAAGGATGAACAGGATTTCGCCGGCCTTGAGCGCGGCAAGCATGCGTCGAACCCCGGTCGCCGGCGGTACGGCAGGGATGGCCCTGAGTCCCTGCCTTTGAATGCCGTCGCGAAAGAAGTGCGGACTGATCTTGTTTGATTCGCGATAGACCACGTGGACCGGATAGCCCAGTTGACCCAACCGCACGGCCAGCGCCACGCCATTGCCAGAGTGCATGCCCAACAGCACCACGCCGCGGCCGTTTGACAGAGCCTCATCGAGCACCTCGGCATTCTCGATGGCCACGCTGGCGGCGAAAGCTCCCGGACTGACGGCGCCGGAATAAGCGGCGGTGATCTCGAGGATGGCCCGATCGTTGACCCTGTAGGCTTCGCGCAGCAGATCGCTGACTTTCCCTTGCCTTGCGTGTTGTTCGCCGAGTAGCTGCGTCAACTGCGCTTCGAGCGTCCGGCGTTTGCGCCGCCCCAGACGGAAATGCCAGTGGCCAAAGAACTCGCCGGCGCGGCGCAGGCTGTTCATGCCGCCGAGCGCGGCCAGGCGCGCGCCCAGGCGCAGCAGGTGAAATCCGGCGCGCCGCTGGCGTTGTTGCCGGTTCAAGCCAGGCTCTCCAGGCGGCCTTCGCGCAATCGGCAGACCTGGTCGGCCACCTGTACGAGTGCCTCATCATGACTGACAGCCAGCAGGCTCAGGCGCCCCTTGAGATGCTCCACGGTCTCGACCACAGCCGCCTCCGAGGCCTGGTCGAGACTGCTGGTCGCCTCGTCCAGGATCAGCAGGGCAGGCCGATGAATCAGCGCGCGGGCAATGGCCAGGCGCTGGCGCTGGCCACCCGAAAGCGCGCCGCCGCGCTCGCCCAGCATGGTCTCCAGGCCCTGCGGCAAGCGTTCGACAAAGTCCCAGGCGTCGGCAAGACGCAGCGCTTGTTCGGCGTCGGCGGCGCTCAGATCCGGCTCGCCCAGCGTCAGGTTGTTGAAGACCGTGTCGTTGATCAGCAGCGGGTCCTGCGGCACATAGCCGATCATGCGCCGCCACAGGTGGTGGTCGATCTCGTCCAGGCTCACCCCATCAATCAGCACCGCGCCGTGATCGGGGTGCAGCAGGCCGGCAACCAGGTCGATCAGGGTGGTCTTGCCCGAGCCCGAGGGCCCGGTCAGTACCGTCAGCTGCCCCGCGGGAATCTCCAGGCTGACCTCGTCGAGGACCACGTTATCGCCATAGCGAAACGAAACCCGGTCGAAGCAAATATCCCGCTCCAGGCTGGGCTGACGAAAACCGCGCGGCGGTTCGCGCTCGCCTTCGGCTTCTTCGATGGTGGCGCGCAGCGACCAGTAAGCGCTTTCGCTGATCACCATGTGCTGCAGCGCGCGCTGCGCCTTGGCCAGGTGGTTGACCGAGCGGGCGATCAGGAAAATCATGATCATGACCGTGGCCATGGGCATGTTCATCTGCACCAGAAAGAAGAAAAAGCCGATGCCGACCAGGATGGCCAGCATGGGCTCTTGCAGGGCGGTGAGCGCTGCCTTGGCGAAGACCTGGTTCTTGAGCGCTTTTTTCAGGTCGCGCGTCTGGCCCGACAGCATCTGGTCGACGTGGTCTTCGCGTGCCATGGCCTTGAGCGGCTTGACCGCGCCGAGCTGGTCGGTCATCACCGAAAGCAGCGACTTGAGCAGGCCGGTTTGCCTGCGTCCGGCACCGCCGGCCATACGAATCAGAAAATGCAGCAGACCGAGGAGGGCGGCACCGACACTCAAGGCAATCAGGCTGGCCTGCCACGAAATCATCAGGGCCAGGCCGGCGTAGATCAGGGCGCTGATGGTCTGGGTGGCCGTAACCGCGCCGTGGAAGAAGCCTTCCGAGGCCCGATGCGCCTCGGTGGCCATGGCGTTGGACAGTTTGCCGACCGGCTGGGCCAGGTAGTAGCGCCAGCGGCTGTGCATGACCGCACGCACCAGCTGCAGGCGCAAATCGGTCGCCACGTGGGCGACCGTGTAGCCGACCTGGCGATTGGCCAGCAGAACAATGACGGCTTTCAGCGCGATCAGCCCCACACCGAGGCTGAGCAGCGTGACCAGGGTCGGCTCCAGGCCCAGCTGCTCGACCACGTCCAGCGCGATCTGCTCCGGCAGGGACGGATCCTCTTCGGCGCCGGTGGCGAGGTTCAGCATGGACAGCAACAGCGACAGGCCCAGCCCGTCCATGACCCCGGCCACAATGAGCGCGGTCAGTGCCAAGGCCGTGCGTCCGGGATAGGCGCGCACGAAGGCGGCCAGCATGCCGGCCGCGCCCCGGTCGGTGCTCCGCGCAGCGTTCATCGGAATCCCTTTTGCCGCCACATGCGCCAGGCCAGGCCCCAGGCGGCCAGGCGCGGGTAACGGCGCATGCGTTCGGTCGGCTCGACGCGCACCCCGCTGTGGCGCTCGACCTTCCAGACGATGTAGTCGATGCCGTTGCTGAAGGTTCCGGCGGCCTTGAACAAGCGGGCCAGGTTGTACAGCTTGCCGGTCAGCCGGCGCAGCATCCAGGCGGCGCGGGCGCGGACTCGACGCCCGACGGCGACCGGCTTGGCCGGTCGGTTTTCGTCCTCTGGATCATGGGAGCCATCCAGGGCGTTGGACAATGCCTGCCAGTAAGCCGCGTCGGATTCGACCAGCCGCCGGGCAGCCTGTGGCGGTTCAGGTCGCAGTTCGCAGCGGTAGGTCGCGGCCAGCGCAAAAGACCAGAAATCCACCGCGTCGCCGGAACTCGGCGCCAGGGGTCCGATGCTGTCGGCAAAGCGGCGAGCGGCCTGCGCCCTGGCCGACGCCAGGGTTTCGCTCAAGGACTCGGCCCGAGTCAGTACCAGTCGGCAGGGCTGGCAGAATCGGGCCCAGAAATACAGGTCGACCGGGTGGCGGCAGCGGCGCTTGAACTGCGCCAGCGAGACGACTGCGTACTTGCTGCGCAGCCGTCCTTCGGACCCTGCGCTTTCCAGGTAATAGACGTTGGGCGGCAGCAGCCGGTTGAGGGCGGCGGTCAGTCCCGGACCGTAGGCTTGCCGATAAGCCGATACGATGATCAGCAGATCGACCAGTCCCTCACCCAGCTGGTCGTGACGCCGGCATGATCCATAGAGGATCACGCCCAGCAGGGCATCGCCGAAGCGCTGCTGGATCGGCTCGAGCAAGGTCTCCAATCCGCGCGGCGTCGGCCCGCGCAGGTCATCGAGCATCAGCGCCTCGAGCGCGCTCACGGGTGCAGAAACCGGAAAACGGGGCCGGTGTCGATCTCGAGCGCTTCGCTCGGATCCAGCGGATATTCCTGGCCGTCCAAGCAGATCGAAGCCAGCCCGGAGACCTGAAGTCCGGACGCACGGCCGCTCAAGAAACCCTTTTCGGGTCCATGCGCCGGGTCGAGTCGGCCGGTCAGCAGTCTGGGCAGACGAAGCCAGAAGTTCTGAGCGCCTGCGCGGATGGCCGTCACCCGCAGCTGCCCCTGGCCGCGATCGGCGTAAGGGTTGAGCAATCCCTTGTCGTGCTGCAGCGAAGTGGCCAGAAAAATCCGCATGATGCCTCGGGCCTCGCCCAGTCCTTCGGCGGTGATCGAAAGTTCGGGCAGCGCGAAACGCTGGCGGCCGATCAAGGCAAGCACTCCCAGCTGCAGCAAGCGCCACGGGGTTGACAGGTTGCTCCGACGCAGCGGGCCACCGCGCAGGCGAAAGGCATGCAAATCCCGAATCACCGCATCGACCAGGGCGCCGGCAACGAAAAAGCCGTGGAGTGTGCCGTGCTCGGAGCCGCTGATGCGCAAGACCGGGCGTTCCGAGCTTTGCCAGTCGGCCGGACTGGTGAGAAGTTGTTCCAGTGAGCAGAGCAGTCGTGCATGGCTGCCGAGGTCGCGCGCGGTGAAATTGGTTCGCCCGCCGCCCAGCATGCACAGGGTGGGTGCCAGACCCTGCTCAGCCGGACCGGCCAGTTCGGAGACGGCAGCCTGCAGGGTACCGTCGCCGCCGACGATGATCAGCTGATCCGAGGGCCCGGGCTGGACCTGGCTTAAAACCGCCGCGATTTCAGTCGGACCCTGAACGCGGAAAAGTGGGGTCTGGTGGTCGTTGGCGATCTGCTCAATGCGCTGCCCCCGGTTGCGGCCACCCATGCGGAAGCTGCGCGGGTTGGCCAGGATGAATCGGCGTGATGCTTGCCCCGGATCGGCCGATGCCTGCCAATCACGGTGTTCGGCCGCGACGGAGCCCATGAGTTCAAAGACTGAGTCCGGGGAACGTTTGCGCGATCAGGCCGTACTGCCTGATCGCCATTGGCTGATGGCCGATTGCTCGGCCGGGACCTGACGGGCACGACGGAACAACTGGGCGACCACGCCGAAGTAGTTGTCGTAACAAGCGCGGGCGTAGGGGGAATCGGTGCCGAAGTGCTTGAGCAGACGACGATTGGCCTCGCCCATGCTGTGATAGGGCAGGCCCGGGAACAGGTGGTGCAGGGCGTGATAGCGCAGACCAACCGGGAACAGCCAGACGGTCAACCAGGTTTGGCCGGTGATGTTGACCGAATCTTCCAGCTGGGCCAGATGGGTCATGGTTTCACCGCGATTGGAATAGCTGTGAGCGGCCAGATTGCGCACCCAGTTCAGACCCAGCGTCCAGGCATGCAGCGCCCAGGCCATCAGCCAGTGCACGAGCTCGACCGGCCCGAAAGCGGTCAGTGCGACCCAGAATGCAATCCAGGCGAAGGTCAGCCATTCAACGCGGTTGAGCTGTTCGCGTTCTTTCTTCGGGAACGGCTTCTGATAGTAGGGGTTGGAGACATAGGCCGTGCCCTTGGTCAGCAGCCACTCGCGCGCTTTCGGATGGACGCGCGAGAGCGGTCCGGCGATGCCGAATCGCGCCAGGGCCAGCAGCGGCAGGATCGGTATCTGGACCAGATACTTGAGGGTTTCGCGCAGCGGTGACGAAGCCAGCGGCAAATACTCGCCGTCGCGCGGCGTGCCGAAGTGGGCGCGCGAGTGATGTTCGATATGATTGCGGTAAAGAATCCACGGCATCAGCAGGGGGACGCCGATGAGCAGGTTCCAAGCGCGCTTGAAGCCGTTCATTTCGTTGCGCGGCATGTGAATGATCTCGTGCATGAAGGTGCCGGCGCGGTAGAAGAAAATTCCGGCCAGAACAAAGGCCATGATCTGGATCAGAGAGCCCGGTGTCGCCAGGAAATAAATAGCGGTGGCAGACCAGGCTGCGGCCGCACTGAGCAGGAGGTCCAGCCAGTAGACTGACGGCTTGCGGGCAAACAAATCTGCCACCTGGTCGTGCGCCTCGCGAATCCACTGCCGTTCGGCTTTTGCGTCCATGTTCAGCGTCACGCTCGAAAAAGGTCGGGAACAACCCAGCATTATACCGGGCCGCATCAATGTTCCGATACATCAGCCCTTTCCAGGCGTGGCGATGACTTAAAATGACAAATTGACTTTCGACCCGCCCCGGGGCCTGATGATGGATCGTCTCCGACTGTATCGCGCCGGCATCTGGGCGCTGACCGCTCCGCTGCCGCGCAGACGCCGCAAGGATTTGCGGCACAGGCTGCGCGCAGGCCTGGACAACCGGCGGGTACTGGCCGCCGACATCCTCGTTTTGTCGCGCGCCAAGAGCGGCCGCACCTGGCTGCGCGCCATGCTGTCGCGCCTGTACCAGCGTCGCCATGGCCTGGCGGAAAATCAGCTGCTCGAATACGACAATTTTCATGCCCAGGCCGCTGCCGTTCCGGTCATTGCCATGACTCACGGTCACTATCTCGAGCACATGGCCCGGCATCCGCGCCACGGTCCGGGTTTGAAAGCCATGCCGGTGGTCTTCCTGCTCCGCGATCCGCGCGATGTGGCAGTGTCGGAATACTTCCAGTCCACGCGTCGGGCCAGCGCCTACAAGCGCGAGTTGTACGAGGTCGAACAGCAGGCGTCGATGTTCGACTTCATCATGCAGTCGCCGCTCGGCTTGCCGGCAATCTGTGAGTATCTGAATTTCTGGCACACCGAGTTGGCCAGCTGGCAGCGAGTTTACCGTCTGTTCTACGAAAGCCTGCGCGCTGACCCGAGCGCGGAGATGGCTCGCCTGCTGGCCTTTTTGGGCGAGGATTTCAGCGCTGAAGAGATCAATGAGGCGGTCGAGTTCACTTCCTTCGAGGCGCTGAAGCGCAAGGAACGCGAAAATTTTTTCCACAACAGCCGCCTGCAGGCGCGCAACGTCGAGGATCCCGACTCGTACAAGGTCCGGCGCGGCAAGGTCGGCGGCTACCGTGACTACTTCAGCGCTGAAGAGATCGAGCGCATCGACCGCCTGGTGAACGAGCGCCTGGCGCCGGATCTGCTGGCCCGGTTCTCCGGTTGACTCGATGGCTGATTCGATAGACGATTCCGGCCCGCTTATCCTGCCCTGTGAGACGCGGGTCAGGGAGTTCGATGCCAAGCTGCTCCTGGCGCTGCTGGCCAGCTCGCGCGGCCATACGGCCATTGTGGGCAGCAAGAAGAACATCGACCTGAGCCTCGGGCGATTCCCGCCGGGTGTCTATGTCGGCAAGAGCCTGACCGCGCGCAGTCGTCATAACCTCGAGATCGCGCGGGCCTGCGGCCACCGGCTGGTGCTGTGGGACGAAGAGGGCCTGGTGTGGGCTTCGCGAGAGGTGTACTGGAAGACCAAGGTCGATGCGGCCACGCTGAACACGCCCGAGTTGTTGATCGCCTGGGGCGAGGACAAC
>CAZUTZ010000142.1:0-6999 GCA_964623655.1 uncultured Wenzhouxiangella sp. | reverse complement strand
TTCGGTTCCTCGTGAATTTCTCCGTTCAGTGAATAGAGGCCGTAAGACTACACGGTTGTGCGTGGAGAACGTCTCCCTCCAGCCACTGGTCGCAAAGCAGGCGTTCGCGCTCCTGCCTCGACACATGCGCAACGAGTGAGCCGCCAGATCAGCGCCCGGGCACCCGTGCTTCACTTTGCCGCGCCGGTTGCGGTACAGTGAAGCGTCAAAATTCAGGTCCCAGCGCCGAGATTGGGGATTCTTCAGGCTCTGATACATCTTTTCCAGGGAACAGCCATGGCTGACAGACTCATGCTGTCGTGGATTCTGGCCGCGCCGTCGGGCGGGGCTTTCATTTCCGAGACGCCGCTTCAGTGAGCGGCATCCAGACCATTGATACCCATTATCTCGGCCGCCCCGAGTTCGCCGCTGTCTATCTGCTGATCGAAGACGACCGAGCGGTTTTTTTCGACAACAACACCAACGCCGCCGTCCCGCGACTGCTGGCCGCCCTGGAAGAGCGCGGGTTGAGCCCGGAACAGGTCGAATACCTGATCGTCACCCACGTTCATCTGGACCACGCCGGTGCGACGTCAACCATGGCGCGAACCTGCCCGAACGCCACGGTCCTGGCCCATCCGCGCGCCGCTCCGCACATCATCGATCCGTCCCGGCTGGTCTCTTCTGCCGCAGCCGTTTACGGCGAAGACGAATTCAAACGGCTCTACGGCGAAATCGAAGCCGTTCCGGCCGATCGGGTGCAGGTCGTGGAAGACGAAGAGACGCTGCGTTTTGCCTCGCGCGAGCTGCGGTTCCTCCACACCCGCGGCCACGCCAATCATCACTTCTGCATCCACGACAGCGCGACAGAGGCCATTGTCTGCGGGGACGCTTTTGGCCTGCACTATCCCGCGCTGCAGCGGGCCGGGACTTTCGCCTTCCCGTCGACCAGCCCGACCGATTTCGAGCCGGAACTGGCGCGCGAGTCGATTCGTCGCCTGGTCGCTGAACGGCCGAGCGGGCTGTACCCAACGCATTTTGGTCCGGTAGGGGATATCGAGGTCGCAGCCGGGCAACTGCTCCGCCATCTCGACTTTGCCGAAAACCTGCGCGACCAGGCCCAGCACAGCGATCTCGCCGACGACGCGCTGGAGGACTATTGCCGCCGCCGTCTGGACGACTATTTCCGCGGTCTGCTCGACGCCATCGGCAGTACGGAGCACGACGCCGCTCTGTGGCGATTGCTGAAGCTCGATATCGACTTGAACGCCCAGGGCATCGCTTTTGCCGCCAACAAGCGCAGGCGCAAAGCCTGAGGCGTAGGAAGCACGGATCAGACCGAAACAACTTGAAGTTTGACCAGGGCGCAACGGTTGCGTCCCTTGATTGGGAGAGGGAATGAGCGCGAGACTCGACTGGGGACGTCTCCAGGACGCCGAAGACGAAACCCAACAGCGCAGCGCGGCGCTGCACAACCCTGGCGCCTACCACGGCGCCATTGCCGCTCTGGAACTGCACTGGCACGATCCGGCCAACGGCGCCTGGGTCAATCTGAACCCTGGCACCCGGCAATGGGAAGGACTGGATCAAACCACCGGCGAGGCGCTGGAATCGCCGCCACAGCCGCTGGACTGGATGCCCTGGCGCCAGGCCTTCGACGACAGCGATGCGCCGTTTTATCGCTGGTTTGTCGGCGCGCAAACCAATGCCTGCTTCAACGAAGTCGACCGTCACGTGCTCGACGGGCGCGGCGAACACGAGGCCTTCCGCTTCGAATCGGACCGCTGGGATCCCTCGCGCAACGATGGCCGCGGCGGGCCGGTGGCCGAAAATGTGATCAGCTATCGCCGCCTGCTGCTCGAAACCGTGATTCGCGCCGAGGTGCTCACGTCACTGGGGCTCCAGCGCGGCGACCGCATCGCCTTCAATCTGCCCAACATCCCCGAACAGCTCTACTACACCGAAGCCGCCAAACGCTTGGGGATCATCTACACGCCGGTCTTCGGCGGCTTTTCGGCCAAGACGCTTTCCGACCGCATTTTCGACGCCGGCGCCAAAGCGGTCGTCACCGCAGACGGCGGCTATCGCAACGCCGAAATCGTCCCCTACAAGGAAACCTATACCGACCCGGCGCTGGACAATTTCGTGCCGCTGCGCACCGCCCTGGCGGCACTGACCGAAGTGCTGGACGATCTCGATCTGGGCGAGCTGGGTGCGCGTCTGCAAACCGCCGTGGAGTCCGGGCTGGCCGGCGAGATCACCATCGAGCGCAGCGACGTCATGCGCGAGCTCGGCCACGCCCTGGCCGCCGAGACCGATCTGACGCCCGAGCGCACGGCATCCATCCGCACCACCGTGGCGCGGCGCCTGGCCGACACCGGGCATACCGTCGAGACCGTGGTCGTGGTGCGCTACACGGGCCAGGAAATCGTCGAGCAGCCACGCGATCAGTGGTCGAATGCGCTGGTGGCCGAGGCCACTGAAAACGTGCTGGAACAGGCGCGTGCGGCCGGCTTCGAGGTCAGCGATATGGACGCCCTGCTGGCGCTCAATGACCGCGACCTGTGGCGCGCGCTTTGCGCGAGTCATCCCCCGCTGCCCGTTCCAGCCGACTGGCCGTTGTTTGTCATCTACACCTCGGGTTCGACGGGAAAACCCAAGGGCGTGGTGCACACCCACGGCGGCTGGCTGAGCGGCGTGGCTCACACCATGCGCAAGGTCTTCGGCACCGAAGCCGACGACCGGCTGTACGTCATCGCCGACCCGGGCTGGATTACCGGTCAGTCCTATCTGATCTCAGCCCCGCTGGCCTTGGGGATCACTTCCATCGTCCATGAGGGCTCGCCGCTGTTTCCACACGCCGGGCGCTTTTCCTCGATCATCGAGCGTCACGGCGCGACGATATTCAAGGCCGGCTCCACCTTTCTCAAAGCGGTCATGACCGACCCGGCCAGCACCGAGGACATGGCGGCCTACGACATGTCCGGCCTCAAGGTCGCTACGTTCTGCGCCGAACCCGTCTCTCCGGCCGTCCAGCAGTTCGCCATGGACCGGGTCTGCGGCCGCTACATCAACTCCTACTGGGCCACCGAGCACGGCGGCATGGTGTTTTCCTGTCCCTGGGGCCAGATCAAGCCGCTGGCCGCCGATGCCCGCACCTGGGCCCTGCCCTGGATCGATGCCGAGGTGCGCGTTGCCGAGGAAACCGACGAGGAAGGCCAGGCGACGAAGTGGCGCGTGGCGGCCGAGGGCGAGAAGGGCGAGCTGGTGATCAAGCAGCCCTACCCCTACCTGGCCCGCACCATCTGGGGCGACGCCGACCGTCTGGGCACGCCCGAATGGCGCGGCGATCTGGCGCGTTTCCGCGCCGTCTATTTTGATCGCTGGGCGGGTGATCTTGCCTACACCCAGGGCGACTACGCGCGCGCTTATGAAGATGGCTCGGTCACCCTGCACGGGCGCTCGGATGATGTGATCAATGTTTCCGGCCACCGTATCGGCACCGAGGAAATCGAGGGTGCGATCCTGCGCGACAAGGTGCTCCGGCCCGACTCAGCGCTGGGCAACGCCGTGGTCGTCGGCGCACCCCACGACGAAAAAGGCGAAACGCCGGTGGCCTTCCTGATCCCCGCGCCGGGACAGCGCCTGAGCGACGACGACCTGGCGCGCCTGAAAAACCTGGTACGCAGCGAAAAAGGCATCACCGCCGTGCCGTCGGATTTCCTGGTGGTTTCCGGATTTCCCGAAACCCGCTCCGGCAAGTACATGCGCCGTACCCTGCGCGCCATCCTGCTCGACGAACCGCTGGGCGATACCTCGACCCTGCGCAACCCTGAAATCGTCGACGAAATCCGTCAGACCGTGGCCGAGTGGCGTGCGTTCGGACGTCTGGGCGATGCCCGCGACATCGTCCAGACGCATCGCTATCTGCGCCTGGAGAACCACCGCGTGGCGCCGGATCAGTACGTCGCCCTGCTGACCATCGATCACCCGCCGGTCAATTCCCTGAACGAGCGCTCGCTCGACGAGCTCTACACCGTGCTGCAGCATATCCAGCAGCGCCAGGACACGGTGGCCCTTATCGTCACCGGCGCGCGCTCGGCTTTTGTCGCCGGGGCTGATGTCAAGGAGCTGCTGGAAGTCGGCGAGGCCGGCGATCTGGACAGCGCGAGAACGCCGCCGAACGCCGCCCACGCCGCCTTTTCCACGCTGGAAAACCTCGGCAAACCGGTGATCGCCGCGGTCAACGGCCCGGCGCTGGGCGGCGGCAGCGAACTGGTCCTGGCCTGCGGCTACGTGATTGCCGATCTTCATGCGCGTTTCGGCCAGCCCGAAGTCAACCTGAACCTGCTGCCCGGCTACGGCGGCACGCAGCGACTGCCGCGACGCCTGCACGCCCGGCGCGGCGTGGACGGCCTGGTCGACGCCGCGCGCCTGATTATCGGCGGGCGCGCGGTCGATGCCGAACAAGCCCTGGAACTGGGTCTGGCCGACGAAGTGGTCGGGCAGAATGCGACCGGTCCCGTGGCCACAGCGATGGCGCGAGTGCGCGCCTGGCTGGCCGGAGAAGGCCCGCTGGTCGAGGCCATGACCGCGCGCGAGGACTATCTGGCTGCGCGCGATCAAGCCCTGCCGTGGCACGATGAATTGCTGGACCATCCGCGCCTGAAAGCCACGGTCGACCAGATCAAGGCCAGCGGCCGCGACAAGCCGCTGGGCCGGATTCTGGATGCGCTGGCGCTGGGCGCGGCCGAGGGCCAGTCGGTCGGGCTGAAGCGCGAAGCCGAACTGTTCGCCGAAGCCGTGTGCGACCCCGAGTGCGGCCCGCCGGGCATCCGCGCCTTCCTGGAACGGCGCAGCGCGCCGCTGCCGCCGAAATTCGTCGAGGTGCCGCCGGACGCCGACGCCGAGACCCGGGAAAGCCTGGAGCGCGAAGGCCGGCTGTTGCCGCTGGACGCCCCGTTCTATCCCGGCATCACGCCGGTTCCCGAATACCAGTACGGCATGGGTGTCGCCAAGGATCCGGCCACGGCCCGTCCGGCCCATGGCGATCCCGAACAGGCGGAAAAATGCCTGGTCTTCAAAACGCCCAAACCCGGTCCCAACGAGGCGCTGGTCTACATCCTGGCCTCCGAGGTCAACTTCAACGACATCTGGGCGATCACCGGCATCCCGGTCTCGCCGTTTGATGCGCGCGACGACGATCTGCAGGTCACCGGCTCCGGCGGCGTGGCGCTGATCGCCCAGCTCGGCGAGGAACTGGTGCGCGAAGGACGGCTGTCGGTCGGCCAGCTGGTGACGATTTATTCCGGCCAGAGCGAACTGCTCTCGCCGGACCAGGGCCTGGATCCGATGGCGGCCGATTTTCATATCCAGGGCTACGAGATCAACGACGGCTCGCACGCCCAGTTCCTGGTCGTCCAGGGCCCGCAGCTGCAGCCCAAGCTGGCCAGTCTGACGATTGAACAGGCTGCTGCCAGCGGCCTGACCCAGGGCACGATTCACCGCGCGCTGTTTCGCACGCTGGATATCCAGCCACACAAACGGCTGTTCGTCGAGGGCGCTTCCACCGGCACCGGCCTGGAATGTTTGCGCACCGCCCGCCGCACCGGGCTGGAAGTGGTCGGCATGGTCTCGAGCGAGGCGCGCGCCGAGCGGGTTCGCCAATTCGGCGGGGGCGCGGTCAACCGCAAGGACCCGCGCTTTGCCGATATTTTCTCGCCCGTGCCGGACGAGGCGGAACAGTGGGACGCCTGGGAGCAGGCCGGCCAGCCCTTCGTCGACGAAGTCAACGCCCAGGCCAATGGGCCGATCGATTACGTGGTCTCGCACGCCGGCGAGCGGGCTTTCTCGCGTTCTTTCCAGCTGCTTGGGCCGGGCGGCGTGCTGACCTTCTTCGGCGCAACCTCCGGTTATCGCTTCTCCTTCATGGGCAAGCCGGGGACGGAAAAAGCCGACACCATGCTGGCCCGCGCCGGTCTTCGCGCCGGCAAGTCGCTGCTGGTGATTTATGGCCCGGGCTCGGAAGACGATATTGTCGACCCGGTCGCTATCGAGGCCATCGAAGTCGGCTGCGCGCGCGGCGCGCGCGTGGCGGTGCTGACCGATACCGGCGCCCAGCGCGAATTTGTCACCTCGCTGGGCTTCGGCGCCAACCTGTTCGGCGTGGTCAGCCTGCAGGATATCCAGCGCCGGCTGGGCAGCGATTTCGATCCGCCGGGGCCGTTCATGCGCCTGCCCGACCCCTTCACCGAATCGGCCGAGTTCAAGGAAGCCGTGCGCCGATTCTCCGACCGCACGCTCAAGCCCATCGGCTCGGCCATCGCGCCGTTGCTGCGCAACACCCTGGACAAACGCGGCCTGCCCGACGTGGTCTTCGAGCGCGCCGGTCGCGACGGACTGGCCCTGGCCACCTCGCTGGTCAAGCCCACCGTCGGCGCGGTGGTCTATTCCGAGGACCTGGCGGGCAAACGCCTGAGCTTTTATGCCCCGCAGGTCTGGATGCGCCAGCGCCGGATTCTCATGCCCACGGCCGAAATCCGCGGCACGCACTTGAATACCGCGCGCGAGTACGCCGAAGTGCTGGAGCGCATCGCCGCGGGCATGATCGACGTGGTCGACCCGGTCCCCGTGCCGCTGACCGAGCTGCCCGCGGCCCACCAGGCCATGTGGGACAACGAGCATGCCGGGGCGACCTATGTCGCCGTCCACGGGCTGCCGCGAGCGGGCTTGAAAACCCGCGATGAACTCTACCGAGCCTGGGCGCTGCGCGAAGCCGAAGACCAGGGCATTGACCTTCGCCGGGTGGATACCGGCTCAGCAGGGACACTGAGATGAACGAAGCCACCGAATCACAAGCAGGCAGCCGCTTGAGCGGCCGCACCGTCATCCTCACCGGGGCTGCCGGCAATATCGGCAGCTGGATCAGCCGCGCGCTGCTGCGCGAAGGCGCCAGCGTGGTCATGACCGGGCGAAACCTGGAAAAACTCGAAGCGTTCATCGACCAGCTGCGCGGCGAGG
>CAZUTZ010000141.1:0-7037 GCA_964623655.1 uncultured Wenzhouxiangella sp. | reverse complement strand
AGAACCAGGATCAGAAGGTTTGCGGACGCGGGTTCGACTCCCGCCGCCTCCACCAGATCCCCGAAAAAAACCGGCCTCAGGGCCGGTTTTTTTGCTTTCTGTTTTTATTCGTCCCGCTGCCCCTCCTCCTCATCGCCATCCCGGCCCGGCATCCCGGTGGCGGTCCAGGCGGTCGCGGTCGAGAGGGTGAGCAGAATCAGCAAGGCGATGCCGGACAGGCCCAGCATGGAAATCTCGGTGAAGAACAACAGATACACCCAGAACATGGTGAGCGAGACAATCAGCGTCGCGGCGACGATCATTCGAAGCGCCACGACTCTCATCCACGCCGGTCGATTGCTTGATGACACTTTAAGAACCCTCTGAACGACTATGCGCGGGTGCAACGGGCTGTTGGCTCCACCGCTGCCGCAGTCATCGTATCAAAGTCGTCGGCCGTCAGTGCGTTCAGCGTTTTTCCTGGGTCGCCGCCAGGGTCTTGCTCAGGCTGGCCACGACCGAACCGATATCGCTCAGCTCTGCCGGCAGAATCAGCGTGTTGTTTTCGCGGGCCAGGTTGCCGAACTCCTTGACGTATTGTTCAGCGATACGCAGGCTGACGGCTTCCGAACCGCCGGGCTGATTGATGCCGCTGGCAATGCGTTCGATGCCGGCGGCCGTGGCTTCGGCGATCAAGCGAATTTCCTCGGAGCGGCCCTTGGCTTCGTTGATCTGCTTCATCATGTCGCCTTCGGAGATATTGATCATTTCCTGCTTCTGACCTTCCGAGACATTGATCTTGGCCTGACGCGCGCCCTCGGATTCGGCCACCACGGCCCGGCGCTCGCGCTCGGCGCGCATCTGCTTTTCGAGCGCATCACGAATGGTCTCGGGCAGGATGATGTCGGCGACCTCATAGCGCAGAACCTTGATACCCCAGGGCTCGGAGGCCTCGGAAAGCGCCTCGACTACCTTTTCGTTGATGATGACCCGCTCTTCGAAGGATTTGTCGAGATCGGTCTTGCCGATTACCGAGCGAAGGGTGGTCTGGGCGAGCTGAATGGCGGCAAATCGATAATCCTCGATGCCATAAGACGCCAGCTTGGGATCGATGACCTGCATGTAGATCACCCCGTCGACGTGGATCTGGATGTTGTCCTTGGTCACGCAGGCCTGCTGCGGCACGTCGATGGCCTGCTCCTTGAGCGTGTGCTTGTAGGCGACCTTGTCGACAAATGGAATCATCAGATGGAAGCCGGCGTCCAGCACGCTGTGAAAGCGGCCCAGTCGCTCGACCACATAGGAGGCGCGCTGCGGCACGATTTGCGCGGTCTTGGCGATCGCAATAACGACGATGGCCAGGATGACGAGCGAAAGAATGGTGGCGAAATCCGTGGTCATGGGGTTGGTCCTTCAGGGAAGCGGAAGTGAAAAAAGCCGCGTTTCAGTGGGCGGCGGAACGTTCGTTTTCGGGTCGCTGGCCGGAGACGCGCAGCACGATGCCCTGATTGCCGACCACCCAGACCGTCGCACCCTCGGCGTGATCGCCGTCGATGCTCTCGGCGCGCCACTCGGCACCGCTCAGACGCACGCGCCCCTCGCCTTCGACAAAGCCGCGAGTGACAGTGACCCGCTGACCGCGGCTGGCAATGAGGTTGCGATCGCCGTCCCAGCGCTCGCTGACCCGGCCGCGAAACCAGATCTTGATGCGCTCGCGGGCAAACAGCAATGCGGCGACCGACAACAGCGCGAAGACCAGAATCTGTTCGGCCAGCCCGCTGAGCAGGCCCATGGCCACCAGCACGCCGACCGCCATGGCGCCGACGCCGAAAAAGATCGCGACCAGGCCGGTCATGAAGAATTCGGAAAGAATGAGAAGCGCGCCCAGAATGAGCCACAACCATGCTGTCACTGCTTTACGCCCCGGAACGAACCAGCCCGTGAGTATAGAACCATAGGCGTTCAATGGCGACAAGATCGGCCATGCGGACGACGGCGAACATACAATGGCGCCGAGCGGTTTGAGCAAGCGACCAACATGAATCGACGAATCCGCCGTCCTGACCTTTCGGCCATCGACCCGGCCGTGCCGGGCTCAGAGGCTGCCCCGAGCAAGACCGCCCGCAAGAAGCAGGCCCATGCCTTGCAGGAGCTCGGCCTGACACTGGCCCGTCTGCCCGACGAACGTCGTCGCGCGGTCGACATGCCGGACGACCTGCGTGAAGCCATTGAGCACTATCTGCAATTCCGCAGCCACGAGGCTCGGCGCAGACAACTGCAGCTGGTCGGCAAACTGCTCAGGCGCATTGATCCGGCACCGCTGGTCGAAGCCGTGGAGCGGTTTCATAGCGGACGCAGCGCAGAAGCCGAACGGCTGCACGCCGTCGAGCGCTGGCGCAGTGCCCTGATCGCCGACGACGAGGCCGTGACCCGCTGGGTGGCGGCCCATCCCGACACGGATGTTCAGGAACTGCGCCGCCTCGTCCGCAGCGCCCGCGCCGAGGGCGCCGGGCAGGATGCCGAACAACGCCAGCCGAAAAGCTATCGCCTGCTGTTTCGGCTGATTCGCCGCGCGCTGGAAGCCGCCGAGTCAAGGTGAGCCACCGCTGCCCGGTCTGCCGCGCCGGCCGCAGCAGCCGATTGCTGGAGGTCGAACGGCGGTGCTACTGGCGCTGCCCGGAATGCCTGGCAACCTTTCTTCAGCCCGACCAGCGACCGGATCGAAAGGCCGAGAAGGACGAATATGACCAGCACCGCAATTCGGTCAACGATCCGGGCTATCGCGCGTTTCTGGCCCCTGCTGCGCGGGCGCTTTCAGACCGTGTAGCCGCCGGCGGGCAAATCCTGGACTACGGCTGCGGACCAGGCCCCGCGCTGGCGGCCATGTTGACCGAGCACGGCTACAACGTGAGTCTTTACGATCCCATTTATCAGCCTGATACGGCCGCTCTGGGGCGCAGATACGATGCGATCACCTGCACGGAAGTCGTTGAGCACTTTCATCACCCGGCCGAGGAATTCAGGCATCTGAACGATTTGCTCCGCCCGAACGGCTGGCTGATCGTGATGACGCGCTTCCAGACCGATGATGCTCGCTTCGCGCGCTGGCACTATCGGCGCGACCCGACCCACGTCGTTTTCTATCGCCCGCAGACATTCGCGGCGGTCGGGCGGCAACTGAACTGGGAGGTTCAATGCAAACCGCCCCAGCTTGCGCTGATACGCAAGCTGGGGCGGATTTGACGATGAGTGCGGCTGTCGCCGTGCGCTGGACTACTGGCGCGGCGTGCTGCGTTCTTCGCCGGCGGCGTCCTTTTCTTTCCTGGTGGCTTCGGTCTCATCGCCGGTGGCGGCAGCCTCTTCGCCGCCAGAATCCTCGCTCGCGGAGTCCTCGCCCGCAGACTGGGCTTTTTTACTGGCAGCGTCGGTTTCTTCGCCAGTGGCGGCTGCTTGTTCGCGGACAGCTTCAGTCTCTTCAGCGCTTGACTCGGCGGTTTCATGGCTGTCGCCGACCTCTTCCTGCGTCGCACTTGCTTCGTTCTGTTTCTCGCCCGGCTCTTCCGGGCTGACGCCCGCCTCTTCGGGTGTGACATTCACTTCTTCCGCCGGAGTGGCAGCGGCCGCTTCACGCGGTGCGCCCAGGCGCTTGAGACGAATTTCTTCATCGGTGACCTGCGGCATGCGCTCCCGAATCGCCTTTTCGTCAACCAGTTTTTCCGCACCATCGCTCAGATGGTCAAAAACGGCCTTGTAGCTGTCGGTGAGCTGGTTGATCAGCTCCGCCGTCTGAACGAAATGTTCATTGACTTCTTCCCGGAACAGCTCGTTTTCACGCTTGAGTGTTTCCACCGATTCCGGATCGCTCGCCTTGCTGTCCAGCCAAAGCCAAACGGCGGTTGCGCCAACCATCAGACCGATCGCGAGCCCTGCGATGCCCTCCAACATATCCACTCAACCTTTGTGTTTAGAAACGATCCACCATGATACCAAGGCCCAGGCCCGCGACGAGTTAAGTGAACGCTAATCCTCTCTCTCGCGATTCGGTCTCCAGCGCAGTTCATACAAATCCCGGCGCCGATCCTTCAAATTGCGCACCGACCCATGTGACCGAATTTCACGCAGGTTGTCGAGCACCAGATCGGCGATCAGCATCGTCTCGGTATTCGGTGTGGCCTCGTTGGCAATGGCGTCATGCGGGAAGGCGAAGTCGGACGGCGTAAAGACCGCCGCCTGCGAGTACTGCATGTCCATGTTCGCGACCCTGGGCAGGTTGCCGACCGAGCCGGTGATGACCACGTAACACTCGTTTTCAATGGCCCTGGCCTGAGCACAGCGCCGCACCCGCAGATAGGCGTTCTTGGTGTCCACCCAGTAGGGAACGAACAGAATGTTCATGCCCTCTTCGGCCAGCAGGCGCGGCAGCTCGGGGAACTCCACGTCATAGCAGATCAGGATGCCGATGCGCCCGAAGTCGGTATCAAACGAAACGACGCGGTTGCCGCCGGCCAGGCCCCAGTAGGTTTTCTCGTCGGGAGTGACATGAATCTTGTACTGGCGGTCCCAGGTGCCGTCGCGGCGCAGCAGATAGCACACGTTGCGCAGTTCTTCACCGTCATATTCGGGCATGGAACCGGCGACGATATTGATGTTGTAGGAAACCGCATAGCGCAGCATCTGCTCGCGAATCTGCTCGGTATAGCCGGCCAGCTGGCGCACCGCCTCGGCCGGACCCTGATCGTTCCAGGGGGCCATCATCGGCCCGTTGAAAAACTCCGGAAACAGCACGACGTCGGCCTGATAACCGGATACGGCATCGACGAAATACTCGATTTGCTCGTAGAGATCCTCCAGCGAGCGGGTCGGGCGCATTTGCCACTGAACCGCGCCGACGCGCACATCCGAAGGGCGACCGCCGACCGCGCCGGGCTTTTCTTCCTCGTAGAAAACGTTGACCCATTCCAGCAGCACGGCATAGCCGGCCGAGGCCTGGTCGTCAGGCAGATAGTCGCGCACGATCTTGCGCACCTGGAAGTCATTGGCCAACTGGAAGGTGAGGATGGGATCGGTCAGTTCGCGCCGGCGCACCCGGGCCACGTACTGCTGCGGGGTGAGCTCGTCGACGTGCTTGTGATAACCGGGTATGCGGCCGCCGACCACGATCTTGCGCAGATTGAGATTCTCGCAAAGCTCCTTGCGCGCATCGTACAGGCGCCGACCGAGGCGCAGATCGCGGTAGTCGGGGTCGACAAAGACATCCACGCCGTACAGGACATCGCCCTTGGGGTCATGGGTGGTGAGATAGCCGTTGCCGACGATATCCCAGTACTTGTGCTGGTGCCCCCAGCGGCTGTATTTGACGCGCATGGAAATGGCCGCGGCCACCACCCGGCCGTTGTCCTCGATACAAAGCTGGCCTTCGGGGAAGCGCTGGATCTGGGACTTGAACTGGTCTTCGGTCCACGACCCGTCCAGCCCGCCCGGGTAGACCTTGTCCATGATGGCGGCGACGTCTTTGTAGTCGTCCACCTTGGTCTGGCGCAGAACCAGGCGGTGCACTTCGGAGGTCGAATCGGTCTTTGCGCTTTTTTCGCTCATGCAAGCGTTGGGGAACCTTGTCTGGAAAACAGCCGACAGAATAGCGCAGTCGCTGCACAAGTCTGCGAGCCTTTCGGATTATCGGCTTCAAAAAGCGAGTCGCGGGTCAGTATTGCCGCCGCATCGATATAATCCGGTCATGTCGATCCCAGCACCCGGCCCGGAGTCGCGCATTTATGCACCTTCGGAGCTCAACAAGGAAGTCCGCGTGCACCTGGAGGCCGGTTTCCCGCGCCTGTGGATTCGCGGCGAGATTTCCAACCTGGCACGTCCGGCCTCGGGGCACCTGTATTTCGGCCTGAAAGACGCCCGGGCGCAGATTCGTTGCGCTCTGTTTCGCGGCAATGTGAGCGGCATGAGCTTCCGGCCGCAAAACGGCGACAAGGTGCTCGTGCGCGGGCGCCTGAGCCTGTACGAACCGCGTGGCGACTACCAGCTCATCGCCGACGGGCTGCTGGCGGCCGGAGCCGGAGAACTGCAGGCCGCTTTCGAGGCGCTGAAAAAAAAGCTGGCCTCTGAAGGCCTGTTCGCGCAAGAGCGCAAGAAACCGCTGCCGGCCTGGCCGCGGCGCCTGGCAGTCGTGACCAGTTCCAGCGGTGCGGCGCTGCGCGACATCAAAAACGTGCTTGCCCAGCGCTGGCCGATCGCTCAGGTTCGGCTCTATCCGGCCCAGGTCCAGGGCGAGGCGGCGCCCGCTGAACTGATCCATGCGCTGCGCGCGGCCGACCGCAAGGGGCTGGCCGAAGTCATTGTGCTCGCGCGTGGCGGCGGCTCACTGGAGGATCTATGGGCGTTCAATGATGAACAACTGGCGCGCGTGATCGCCGATCTGGAAACACCGGTGGTCACCGGCGTAGGCCACGAAACCGACTTCACCATCGCCGATTTCGTCGCTGATTTGCGCGCGCCAACACCCAGCGCTGCGGCTGCGGCGGCGACCCCCGACGGTCCGGCGCTGCAGAAGCGCCTGCGCGAGCTTCAGGCACGCATTCAGACAGCCGCCGCGCGCCGTCTCGACCGGGAGGCCCAGGGCCTGGACCATCTGCTGCGGCGCCTTCAGGCCCACAGCCCGGCCCGTCGCCTGCAGGATATGGACAGCAGACGCGCCGAGCTCAACCGTCGGCTGCTTCGCGCCATCAATCAGCAGCTGGCGCTTCGCCGCCAGCGTCTGCGCGTCAGCCAGGCCCGCCTGCAGCAGGTCGCGCCTGCTCGGCGGCTGGCCGCCTTAAGCGATCGCAGACAGGCGCTGCATCAGCGCCTGACGCGGGCCATGGCCCATCACCTGGAACGTCTGGCAACCCGGCTGCAGAACCAGAGCCGGGCGCTCGACAGCGTGAGCCCGCTGAAAGTGCTTGAGCGCGGCTACGCCGTGGTTCGCGATGCCGACGGCAACGCCCTGACCCGAATGGATCAATTCAGCCCGGGACAGGACATTAGTCTGCGCTTCCGCCGGTTCAAGCTCC
>CAZUTZ010000140.1:0-7074 GCA_964623655.1 uncultured Wenzhouxiangella sp. | reverse complement strand
TGTCCGTGTCGTGCTGATCGGTACCACGCATCCGGGCAATATCGGCTCGACGGCACGGGCGATGAAAGTCATGGGCTTGTCGCAGCTGGTGCTGGTCGACCCCCGCAAGTTTCCCTCCGGCGAGGCCACGGCCCTGGCGTCCAACGCTGATGATCTTCTGGCTTCGGCTCGCGTGGTCGGGAGCTTCGGTGAGGCGGTTGCCGGGTGTGGCCTGGTGCTGGGCTGCAGCGGTCGACCGCGCGCGCTGGCCCTGCCGACCCTGGATGCGCGGCTGGCAGCGACCCGAGCCCTGGCCGAAGCCGGGCAGCACGAGGTCGCGCTGGTATTCGGACGGGAAAAGACCGGCCTGCACGAAGAAGAGATGCGCGCCTGTCACTACCTGGTGCGCATTCCCACCAGCCCGACCTATGATTCACTCAACCTGGCCCAGGCAGTGCAGGTGTTGTGCTATGAATTGCGCCAGGCGGTGCTGGTCGACCAGCCGCGCGAATTCGCGCCGCCGGACTGGACGCCGGAGCCGCCGGAGCGACTGGAGCTGTTTTTCCGCCGGCTCGAGCAGGCCCTGGCCGAGATCGGGTTTCTCAACCCGGCCCAGCCCAAGCGCCTGATGCAGCGCCTGCGCCGGCTCACGCTGCGCGCCCGGCCTGACAACAACGAACTCAATATTCTCAACGGGATCGTGACAGCCATGCTGGAGACCGCTCGTGGCGAGCGCAAAGCCCGGAGTTGACGACCACTCCCAGGAAGAGCGCTTCCGGCGGATCTGGGAAGTGGTCGAAGGGATACCCGAAGGCTGCGTTCTCAACTACGGCGAAGTCGCCCGTCTGGCCGGGCTGCCGGGAAGAGCCCGTCTGGTTGGACGGGCCTTGGCTCGTGCTCCGAAAAAGCGAGCGCTGCCGTGGCACCGCGTGGTCAACGCACAAGGGCAGATCAGCTTTGCCGCCGACAGTGCGCGTGGCCGGCGGCAACGTCAGTTGCTGGAGGCTGAAGGTGTGGCGTTCGAGGGCGACACCATCGACCTGGAGCGCCACAACCCGGAAAGCGCCATCGACAAGCTGCTTTGGGGCCCCTGAGACGGTCAGTGGCCCACTAGCCGCTCAGCAGCTGTTGTCTCCCAGCGCGATCGAGGTG
Source organism: uncultured Wenzhouxiangella sp. (assembly GCA_964623655.1). GTDB lineage: Bacteria > Pseudomonadota > Gammaproteobacteria > Xanthomonadales > Wenzhouxiangellaceae > Wenzhouxiangella. The sequence continues at coordinate 5,943 of CAZUTZ010000140.1, read as the reverse complement.
CTGAGCAGGCGAATGTCGAGCTCCGGGTCGCCGTCCTTGGTCTGCAGAATGCGCAGCGGCAGCCAGTGAAAGGTCTCGGCGTGCCAGGAATCGTAGTTGCGGCTGGAACCCTCGCGGCGAAAGCGCTCCATGCGCAGCGCATCGAAGCAGCCGGCCGGCACTTCGACCCGTTCTTCGGTCTGGTAGAAGAAATGCTGGTCCTCGATTTCATCGCGCTCCAGCACCCTGAAATGCAGATCGACGCCGCGGTTTTCCGGGTCGTCCAGCGCGGCGGCCAGCTGCAGACGCAGGGTCAGCGGATCGACCATACCGGGTTCGGCCGCAATCTCCAGGTCTTCCTCATAGGTCTCGGTCTTCGAGATGCCGGCCTCCCAGTCGACCTCGTGCTGCCAGAAGCGCGTGCGGGTGGGGCCACGCGCCACCTGGCGGTAGGTCAGCATCACGATCTGGCCGTTGTGCCAGACAAAGTGTGCGGATTCCTCGGCCGACAAGCGCAGCAAGCGCGCCAGTCGCGCCGTGGCGACGGTCTCGGTGTCGAACAGCCAGATCCCGCGGTCGTCCTGGCTCAAGGAAACGTGGACCTCGCCGATCTTGCTGCCGCGGCGCAGGACTTCGTAGACGGCCTCATGGGCCGGCAGCGGCGCGGCGGCGGGCCCGTTCTCAGTGTCTCCAGCGTGTGCCGAGGAGGCGACCATCGTCAGACAGATCAGTGCCCAGCTCCAAAGGCCGCTGCAGCACCTGGTTTTGAAGATTGATTCTCTCATCGCGCAATTCGACCGATTCGGAAAGTAATAGTGCCATCGTTGCCGGCAGCAGCCGATGTTCCAGCGGCAGCAGGCGCTCGGCCAGGCTTGCCGGGCTGTCTCCGGATTCCACCGTCATCCTCACATGGCTGACCACCGGGCCGCCGTCGAGTTCGGGGGTGACGAAGTGAACGCTTGCGCCGTGCTCGGCCTCGCCGGCTTCCAGCACGCGCCGATGGGTATGCAGGCCGCGATGTCTCGGCAGCAGCGACGGGTGGATGTTGATCATCCGGCCCTGATAAGCCCGAACGAAGTCGGCGCTCAGCACCCGCATGAACCCGGCCAGCACGATCCAGTGGGCCTCAAAGCTGTCCAGAACAACTTGCAGCGCCGACTCGAAGCTTGCTCGGTCAGCGTAGCGACGCCGTTCCACGCAGACCGTGTCCACGCCGTCTGCGCGCGCCAGGCCGAGTCCTGCCGCATCGCTGCGATCGCTGATGGCGGCGACGATCCTGGCCGGCAGTCGGCCGCACTGCCGCGCTTGCTGCAGCGCGCGGTAATTGCTGCCGCGCCCGGACAGCAAGACGATGATGCGCTGCCCAGGGGCGGATTTCACGCGCTGTAGACCACCCGCTGCCCGTGGTTGCAAGGCCTGATCCGGCCGATCACGGGGGCCGGTTCGTCCAGCAGTTCGGACAATCTTGCCGCGTCCCGCTCGGGGCAGATCAGCACGAATCCAATGCCCATGTTGAAGGTTCGGCGCATTTCGCTGACCTCGATCTGACCGGCCTCGGCCAGCCAGTCGAAGACCGGGGGCGTGGTCCATCGGCTCATGTCGATCTCGATACCCAGGCCCTCGGGCACCACGCGGATGATGTTTTCGGTCAGGCCGCCGCCGGTGATGTGGGCCATGCCGCGCAGGTCGACCTGGCCGATCAGACGCTGCACGGCGGACACGTAAATCCGGGTCGGCTGCAGCAGCGCTTCGCCAAGGCGGACGCCGTGCAGATCATCGTTCAGGTCGGCGCCGCTGTGCTCGATCACGCGCCTGATCAGCGAATACCCATTGCTGTGCGGGCCGGACGAGGCCAGCCCGACCAGCACGCAGCCCTCATCGATGCGCTGCCCGTCGATCAGGCCATCGCGCTCGACCGCGCCGACGGCAAAACCGGCCAGGTCGTATTCACCGGGGCCATACATGCCCGGCATTTCGGCGGTCTCGCCGCCGATCAGCGCGCATCCGGCTTGCCGACAGCCTTCGGCGATGCCGCCCACGACCTCCGTGGCCTGATCGACCTCCAGCTTGCCGCAGGCGAAATAGTCGAGAAAAAACAGCGGTTCGGCGCCGCAGACCAGGATGTCGTTGACGCACATGGCTACCAGGTCGATGCCGATGCTGTCGTGGCGGCCGATTTGTCGGGCCAGCAGCAGCTTGGTGCCGACGCCGTCGGTGCCCGAAACCAGCACCGGATCGCGGTAACGGGCGCCCAGGTGAAACAGTCCGCCGAAGCCGCCCAGTCCCGCCAGCACTTCGGGACCCTTGGTTGCCGCGACCAGGGGCTTGATCCGTTCAACCAGGGTGTTGCCGGCGTCAATATCCACGCCCGCGGCGCGGTAGCTCAAGCCTGATGTTTTCCGCTCGTTCATGGGTCGAATTCGCCACGGCTTCGGGTTCGGGCTTATTGTCGCTGATCGCGCCGGTGGAAATGGAAGCCCTGTGGTATCTTCGCATCCACGATGCGGTTGCCTTCTTCCATGCCTTCCTGCCTGCTGTGCGCTGTACTGATGCTCGCTACCGGGCCGGTTTTCGGGTCCTTGTACACCGGCGAGGCGGTGATCTCCGACGACCGGTCAGAGCAGGAGACTGCGCTGATTGCGCTGGACGAAGTGCTCACCCGCCTGACCGGTATCACCGATCAATCCCTGGTCGAAGAACTGTCGCTGGACGCCTCGGTTTTGCGGCTGCTGGTTTCCAGTCAGCAGCGGGTGCGACGATCGGTGGTCGGGCCGGACGGCGAGCCGGAGCCGGAAGAGCTGCGCCTGCGCATCGACTTTGATGCCGCCGGTGTCGACAATTTGCTGGCCCGCAACGATTTGCCGCGCCTGGGACGGGAGCGCCCGGCCATCCTGCTTTGGCTGGCGGTGGAAACCGAGACCGGCGTTGAGCTCGAGGGCGGACCTTATCTGGAGCAGGAAATCCGCGAGCAGGCGCGTCGACTGGGTCTTGATGTAATTCGCCCCCTGGCCGACCTGATGGATCTGGCCGATATCGATGCCTTTGATATTCGCGGGGGATTCCTGGACTCGGCCGAAGTCAGCGCGCGGCGCTACGGCGCGCAAGTCATTGCCATGCTGGATCTGCGACGCCAGGAAGAGGCATGGGCGGCGCGCTGGTTCTGGCGTCTCGATCGGCGTGATGAGGAGATTCAGCTCCAATCTGAAGATCAATCAGCCGCCGTGGCCGGCGGCCTGGAGCAGGTCCTGGCGTCGATGGCCGAACGCTTTGCCGTCGCCGTTGACGCCGGGCATTCAACAAGACGGCGTGTCGTGGTGAGCGGCATTGAGGGCGAAGTGGAATATGCCGAGGTCCTGCGGCATTTGCGCACCCTCAGCGCGGTATCCGATGTTCTGGTGCTGGGAGCCCGGGGCGAGGAGCTGGAACTGGAGCTCAGACTCAGCTCGCCGGCCCTGGAGGACGGAATTGTCCTGGGCGGCGTGCTGGATATCGATGAGCAGCGCGCGGACGGCAGCCTGCAATTGCGCCTGATTCGGTGAACTGGCGCTGGCTGCCCAATGCCCTGACCGTCGGCCGCATTCTCGCGGTGCCGCCGCTGGTGTTTTTGCTGCTCACCGAGCAGTTTCCGCTGGCGCTCGCCGTGGCGGTTTTCGCAGGCGTTTCGGATTTGCTGGACGGCTGGCTGGCCCGGCGCTTTGGCTGGACAAGTCGTTTCGGCAGTCTGGCCGATCCAGCCGCCGACAAATTGCTGATGATGGCCAGCTATCTCACGCTTGCCTGGTTAAGCTTTCTGCCCTGGTGGTTGGTTTTTCTGGTGATCTTCCGCGATCTGGTCATTGTCATCGGCGGCTGGGTCTATCACCGCTGGTTCGAGCACCTGGAAGCCCAGCCCACGCAGCTCTCGCGCTTCAACACTTTTGCCCAGGTCTTTCTGATGTGGTACGTGCTGGTCTACCTGGCCGGCTTCCCGCTGCCGCCTGAGGGTCAGATTGGCCTGGAATGGATGGTGGTGGTGCTGGCCGTGGCGACCCTGGGGCAGTATGTGTGGTTGTGGAGCATGAAGGCGGCCGTGATCAGCCGTCGGCGCCGGCAAGCGCCTTGATCCGGCATCGGGACTCGGCATGAGCACCTCGCAGATTCCGCTGGCTCTGAAACCCCCGCGCCGGCCCGGTTTTGATAATTTCGTCGCTGGCCCCAACCAGATCGTGGTCGACGCCCTGAGGCAGGGACTGGAGCCCGGGCACTGGTATTTCCTGGCCGGCCCTGCAGGCAGCGGTCGCAGCCATCTGCTCCTGGCTGGTTTCAACGCCCTGGTCAGACGCGGCGTTCAGGCTCGCTTCATGGGTCTGGGCGCTCAAGTCAACTGGCCGTTGCTGGCCGAAACCGACGGTGAATGCCTTTTGCTTGACGACGTCGATGCCGTGGCCGGCGATTCAGCCGGCGAGCGTCTTTTGTTCAATGCTCTGAATCGCTGGCGCGACCGGCGCACGACGTTGGTCATGAGCGGTATCGGCCGCTCCGGCTTCGAGCTGCCCGATCTGGTCTCGCGACTGGGACAGGCCAGCCGTCTGACGCTCAAGCCGCTGGACGATACGGACCTGCGTGTCCTGGTCAACCAGCTGGCCCGAGAGCACGAAGTGGTGCTCGGTCGGGGGGCTGCCGATTACCTCATTACTCGCTGCCCGCGCAGTCCCGCCTCGCTCGCCCGCCGTTTCGAGCAGCTGGTCGCGCGGGCGTTGAGCGAGCGTAGAACCTTGTCGATCCCCCTGATTCGGGAATCCATCGCATCCTGATCCAGCTGACCCGTCGAGTCGGGGCTGTATCGTTCCAGTCGTGCTTCTAGTAGCTGTCCTGGTGGACGCCGCGCATGGCCCGCCCGGACGGATCTGCCATCGTCGCAAAACCTTCGTCCCAGGCCAGGGCTTCTGGCGTGGAGCAGGCGATGGACGGACCTGCGGGCACCGTGGCGGCGGCGGCCGATGAGGGGAACAAGCGCTCGAAGATGCGCCGGTACAGGTACTGCTCCTTGGTGATCGGCGGGTTGAGCGGAAAGCGCTGGGTGGCCTCACTCAGTTCGCGATCGCTGACGCGGGCTTCGGCGTGGGCTTTCAGGGCGTCGATCCAGCCGTAGCCGACGCCGTCGGAGAACTGCTCCTTTTGCCGCCACAGGATCTCGTCGGGCAGCAGGCCTTCGCCGGCCATGCGCAGAATGGCTTTTTCCGGCTTGCCGGGGCCGGCCATTTTGGCGCTGGGGTCCATGCGCATGGCGACTTCCAGGAACTCGAGATCGAGAAACGGCACGCGCGCCTCCACGCCCCAGGCGGCCATGGACTTGTTGGCGCGCAGGCAGTCGTAGAGGTGCAGCTTGTCGATCTTGCGCACGGTTTCTTCATGAAAAGCGCGCGCGTCGGGGGCCTTGTGGAAGTAAAGATAGCCGCCGAATATCTCGTCGGCGCCTTCGCCGGACATCACCATCTTGATGCCCATGGCCTTGATCCGGCGGGCCAGCAGGAACATCGGCGTGGAGGCGCGGATGGTGGTGACATCGAAAGTTTCGATGTGGCGGATCACGTCTTCCAGCGCGTCCAGGCCTTCCTGAATGGTGTAATGGAATTCGTGGTGCAGGGTGCCGATGGCCTCGGCGGCGACGCGCGCGGCGGCCAGGTCGGGCGAGCCTTCCAGACCGATGGCGAAGGAGTGCAGGCGCGGCCACCAGGCCTGCTCGGTGTCGTCGGATTCGATGCGCTTGTCGGCAAATCTCTGGGCGATTGCGGCGACCAGCGAGGAGTCCAGCCCGCCCGACAGCAGCACGCCGTAGGGCACATCGCACATCAGCTGGCGGTGGACGGCCTGCTCCAGTGCCTCGCGCAGCCGGGCCGGACTGGCCGGTTCGTCGGCCGCTTCGAAGTCGCGCCAGGCCGGGTTGTACCAGCGCCGGATTTCGCCTTCCTCGGAGTCGAGCAG
>CAZUTZ010000139.1:0-7126 GCA_964623655.1 uncultured Wenzhouxiangella sp. | reverse complement strand
GCGCCTTGCGAGCCGGGCCGGGCAGGCTACCAGCAGACGATCTCCGCTTTCGATTTCCAGATCAGCCGACGGCAATAGATGGTCCTCGTCCCCGCGGGTCAGCATCAGTACCTCAACCGCAACGCGCTGGCCCGGTCGCGCGGGGTCGTGCTGGAACAGACCGGCGGTCGGTTTCAGGCCGCGGTCAATCAAGGCATGCAGCGCCGGTGCGCGTCGCTTGCTGACGCGAACGGTAAAAAATTCCGGTTGCGAGGCAGCCTCGTCCGGAGCCAGACGCTGGAGCACCTCAGCCGCCAGTTCATCCTCACGCTGCTCCAGTCGATCGAAAAACTGCTCAAGCAGGGGCGAGCGGATGTGTGACATCACGGTTCCCGCAATCAGCGCGCCCGGTTGGCCGAAAAAAGCCGGCTCCGCCGCGCGGAACAAAGCCCCATTGGACCAGCGGTTGCACAAGGCGCCGGTGTAGAGGGAATCATTGATTGTCCGCGCCGTAATCAGGATCGACAGGTTGTCGACATCGTCGCGCGTGGTCGCCAGCAGCCCGGCCGCGCTCTCGATTCCGGCGGCCTCCAGGGTCTCGGCCTGTGTGCCGCGACCGGCAATTACGCCTTCGGGCAGGCCTTCCACGGTCGTGTCCTCCTCGATCACGGTCACCTCCAGACCCAGCTCGCGCAGCATGCGATAAACCGCCCGGCCAAAACGACCAAAGCCGCACAACACCCAGCGCCCGCCGGGCGCCTCGACCAGGTCAGGCACATCAGCATGGGGACTGGAGCGCAGCCACTGGTGCAAGCGGTAGGTATGCGGTCGGGTCAGGGCCAGGCGCAGACGGCGCACGAATTCCTGGGCCGGATTGACGACATGGGCCGTGTCGAATGAGCGCATGTTTTCGGCCACGTGCGTCTCGTCGGCCCGCGCATGAACCGCGGCCCGCTGGTTCAGCAATCGGGCCGTCACCGCGATTTTCAAGTTGACCCGGTCATCGGCGGTGACCGCCATCACGCCCATGCACCAGCGACTCTGCAGGCCGGCTGCGACCAGGTTGTCGGGCAGCGTGGCGTCCATGCAAAAGCCGTTCACCGGCACGCGATGCGTCTCGACCGACAGCGCTTCCATCTTTTCGGCGATCTTGTCGACGACCACGACGGGATGATGCAACTCGGTCAGCGTGCGGGTTAGTAGCTGCCCGGTATCACCATAACCACACAGCAAATAAAACGGTCGATCATAGTTGCGCACGGCGCGCCGGAAGCGCGCACCGCGCAAGGCCTGGGCGAAAGCCGGGTCTTGCATCAGCGACAGGATGCTGCCGATGGAAAAAAGCCAGGCGGTGACGGTCAGATAGATGCTGACCATGGTCCAGAGGCGCTGCGCGTGGCTGAATTCGTAAGGCACTTCGCCAAAACCGATGGTGCTGCCGGTGTAGCTGACGACGTAAAAGGCCTGAAACAGCGTCATCCGCCAGGGGTTGCCCTGATCGTCCTCACCCGGCATCAAAGTGAACCCGATGGTCGCGATGGAGTAGGCCGACACCAGCACGATCAGCGGCACGCGCATCCGCCGAAAGAACAACAGCGCAGTGGAGCGTTGCATCGGATCGCCCGCTAGCGGCTGAAGCCGGCGGTTTCCATGGTCAGCAACACCACCGACAGCAGGTTGGCGAGCAGGGCACCGCCGGACAGGGAAACGATACTGGCCATCACGGCCGGCGTCAGCCCGACGTCGAGCACGTGGACCGACATCACCCAGACCAGCACGGCGGCGAACAAATGAAGATCGACCACCAGGCTGGAGGCCAGCAGCATGGCGCTCATCTGCGAGCGCTCGCCCAATTTGAGAATGGTGGCGATCAAGCCCACGACCAGTGCCGCCGAGAGTTCATAGACGTTGTGGTGGGCCGGATTGTCGATCTCACCGATGAAAAAGCTGAAATTCAGCGTCAAGGCCAGCAAAACGAAAAAACCGAAAATGACCTTGCTCATGTTCATGATGTCAGTGCTCCCGAGTCAGACCGCGCAGCCATTATGCACGGGCCGCCGTGCGGACTTGTGCGGGCAATGCCGGAAAGTGTTGAAAACGCTGTGTCTATAATGATGGTCCTGCGGCAGACGCTGCCGCGAGTCAAACCCACCATGACCGATTGTGAGAGGAGTCCAGCATGAAAAGAACAGTGATGACGTCTACCCTGGCCGCGCTTGGACTGGCCGCCGGGCTGGCAGTGGCCCATGACCACAATGGCGAACAGGCCACCGTGGAATTTATCGATCGCTCCGAGAATTCCGTCGGCACCGGTCTGATCACCGAGGGACCGAACGGGATCCTGATCAACCTCGACCTGCACAGCCTGCCGCCGGGCAAGCGTGCCATCCATATCCACACCGTCGGCACCTGCGAGGACCCCGAAGAAGGCTTTGTCGCCTCCGGCGGTCATGTGAATCCGGACGACATGAAACACGGCCTGATGAACCCGGAAGGACCGGATGCCGGCGACCTCCCCAACATCATCGTGCGCGAAGACGGCACCGTTGAAGTGGAACTCTTTTCCCACCTGGCTTCGCTGCACGGCAGCGGCGGTCGCGCAGCCATTTTCGACGAAGACGGTGCGGCTTTCGTCATCCACGAAAATCGCGACGACCACTTCACCCAGCCGATCGGCGGCGCCGGTCCGCGGATCGCCTGCGGCGTGATCCAGCCGGCTGAATGACCGCGCCTTTCCGGCGCACGACCTACCTCACGCTCGCCGTCCTTGCGGCGGGCGTCGGGTGGCTGGGGCTGGGCGTGGAAGCGCCGCCGGAACCCACTTCGCTCAGTGACAACGGCATCGGGCCGCTTTATCTCGGCCAGGCATTCAAGGACGCCGAAAGCCAGGCTTTTCGGGTTGAGCCACAAACCGCATTCTCAGGCATCGGCTGTTCCGGTCTGGACGAGGTTCGCTACGAGGGCCGCATGGGCAACCATCCTGTCGGCATCATGGCGATGGCGCAAAACGGTCGGGTCGAGGAGATCGAGGCCAGCCTGTTCGAGCCGAAATCAGCCGACAGCCTGGAAGGCTGCCGGAAGCTCCGCGACGATTTCGCCGGAGGCTTCATTGAGCGCTTCGGACCCTATACAAAAACCTGGGAAATCAGAAAACCGGTCTCACGCGAACTGGTGGCGCGAACCGGCCCGGTCATCGTGATGGCGCGCTGGTTCGGCGCCGGCAAGGATTGCTATGTGAGCGCGCATTTCGGGCCGGCCGACGGTACGGTCATTCGACCCGAAATGGAGCAGTTTGCTGGGTTGGACTGAGTTTGAATGCTCTCAGGCGTGCAGGAGTTCGCCTTACCGCCGCCGACGGCCGCGCTTCTTGCCGCGCGGACGCTCTTCGCGAACCTGGATTGACTGACCGTTGAGTTCGACGCCGTCCAGTTCGGCAATGGCGGCGCGTGCCTCGTGACCTTCCATATCGATCATGGCCACACCGCGGCAGCGACGGGTAAAAATGTCGAGCGGCAAATCCAGCTTGCGCACGGTCCCCACTCGCGAGAACAATTCACGCAGTTGACTTTCTCGGGTTTCGGGGTGGATGTTGCGAACAAATAGCGTTTTCATGCGAGGACGGCCTCCGGGCCGAAACTTTAGGGTCGGCAAAGACGGGCCCGAAGCAAGTACCGAGGCCAGCCGACCAGAACAACCGATAGCCATACAGGTTATCACAATCCGCAACCTTTCTCCCGAAATTCCCGCGCTGGCCGTCAAACCTTCTGAGCATGCTTCTAGCGTTTTCACCCCGGACGTGAGCAGTGATTCTCTATCTGCCGATAGCCGGCGCCGCCGGTCTGCCGATGTACACTCGAAAATCATGAACCCGAAAGTGCGGCAAAGTTTCCGTAAACACCAGCCTGCGGAGCATATGCATCATGAAAGAAATCCTGTTTTCCGGCCTGATCCTCGGGCTGGTAATGAGTTCGGGCGAGGCCGTGGCTGCGGCTGATCCCGACGCCCTCGACACCGCTACGGCGACCCATTTCTCGGCTCTCGCGCTGGCCTGCGTTGATCGCGAGTACCCGAACCAGATTCGCCATGTCATGACCAGCGACGATGATGCCGGCACACCGCGCCAGCTCACGCCATCGTTCTACGGTTGCTTCGACTGGCATTCGGCCGTGCACGGCCATTGGCTGCTGGTGCGCCTGAGCCGGCTGTTCCCCGACGCGGATTTCGTCGACCAGGCGCGGGCCAAGCTGGGTGAAAACCTGACCCGCGACAAACTGCTGGCCGAGGCGGCCTACATGGCCCATCTCGAACGCGCCGGCTTCCAGCGGCCTTACGGCCTGGCCTGGCTGCTGCAGCTCACCGCCGAGCTGGATGAATGGGACGACGAGCAGGCGCAAAGCTGGCGGCAGTGGCTGCAGCCGGCCGAGGAGATCGCCTTGTCGCGCCTGCACGACTGGATTCCGCTGCTGCACTACCCGATCCGCGACGGCGAGCATTCGCAAACCGCCTTCGCCTTCGGTCTGATCCACGACTATGCCCGGCGCATGAACGATGAGCGCACCCTGGAGATGCTGGCCAATGCGGCCGAACGGTTCTACCGCGCCGACCGCGACTGCCCGATTCACTACGAGCCCTCCGGCCATGATTTCCTCTCGCCGTGCCTCGCCGAGGCCGACTTCATGCGCCGGGTGCTGGAGCCTGGGGAATTCGCCGACTGGCTGGACGAATTCCTGCCGCGCATCGGCGAGGAAAACTGGCTGCCGGTCGCCGTGGTCACCGACCGCGAGGACGGCAAGCTGGCCCATATCGACGGGCTCAATCTGTCGCGGGCCTGGATGCTGGAAGGCATGGCTGACGGCCTGCCGGAGGACGATCCACGCCGCGACGTTTTGACGAAAAGCGCCGCACTGCACGCCGAATCCGGCCTGGAAGGAGTGACCGACGAGTTCTATGCCGGCAGCCACTGGCTGGCCAGCTTCGCTACTTATCTGACCAGTCGGCGCGGCTTATCCCGCGCCGGCCTGTAGTTACTCGAATCGATCCCCGAAAATCGGATCCCCGCGCAGCAGGATGAAGTCGATGCCCTCGGTGAAGCCGCTGGACGCCACCTCAATCGGATTGCCGTCGGTCGGCGCACAGCCGCCGGCGCAGGGTTGGCCGCCGAAGGCGACATCGGTCAGGCCGATGTTGTTGGCGGTTTGCCCGTAGTAGGTACCGGCCGGCAAGCCTTCGACACGATAGTTGCCCCGGGAATCGCTGCGCGCAACGCCGGCCAGGTTGCCGTTTTGGTCATACAGGCGCACGTCGATCTGGACCAGATCCTCGCGGTCGGGGCCGATGATGCGGCCGCGAACGCCGGCGCCTTCGGCCAGTTCGAAGTCCACCGCGTCCGGTTGAGCACCCGCCGCACCTCCAACGCCAATGGCGGTGCCGGCGGTCACATCGCAGGTCAGCGGGCAGGGCGTGCCGCCAAACAGGCTGTTGATCAGGTTGCCGCCCGCACCGCGCACCTGCCGGCCTGCGGTGGCTGCGTAGTAGACGCCCGCGGGCAGGCCGGACTCGCTTTCGAACCGGCCCAGCGCGTTGGTCACGGCCTGACCGGCCGAGGCGCCGCTTTCGGTATAGAAAAACACGGTCACGCCCGGCAGCGGCTGCTGGTTGTCGGCGCTGATCACCGTGCCCGAGATCAGATCGCCCGGCGCCAGCGTAATGTCCAGGCCTGGAGTGCGGGCTGCAGCATCCCCCGCGCCTCCAGGCAGCGTGATCGGCGTACCCAGAGCAACAATGTCGCAGCCCCCACCCGGGCAGTCGACATCCTGGAACAGGCGATCAATCAGCCCCAGTGTGTTGCGGACCAGGACAAAGTAGGTGCCGTTGGCCAGGCCATCAAAAGCCCACAGACCATCGGCAATCGGAGTGTCGAGGATTTCCTCGCCGTTCTGGTCGAACAGTACCGCCGTGCCGCCGGGCAGCGGATTGCCGAACTGGTCGGTGGCCGTGCCCGACAGGCTGTTGCCGGGCTGCAGCGAGAAATCGATGCCGCCGACCATGCCGCCGCTGACCGTCAACAGGCTTCCGGCGTTTACGTCACACGGGTTGGGTGAACAGGTCGGACCGCCGAACACGGCGTCCACGAAACCGGCCGTATTGACCGTTCTGACCCGATAGCCGCCATCGACGAGGCCGTCGATCACGTAGTTGCCGGCCGCGTTGGCCGTGGCGCTGCCAGCCACAAAACCAGCATTGTCGAAGGCCAGCACCTGCACGCCGGCTGCCGGCGTCCCGCCGGTACTGGCGACCTGGCCGCTCAAGGCACCGGCCGGCTGCAGATCGAAATCCAGATCCGTGATCGAGCTGCCATCGGCAATCGCGATCGGCGTGCCGTTGACGATGTCGCAGTAGCCGCTGCAGGCAATGCCGGACCACAGCTCCGAGACGTGGCCGGAGACATTGCCCACGCGCAGGAAGTACTCGCCGTCGGCCAGGGAGTCCACTTCGAACTGACCGGCCGCCGTGGTCTGGACTTCCGCCACCGGCACGGCGTTAGCATCGAAGACCTGGGCGCGGGCGCCGCCGGCCGGGGCACCGCTGGCCAGCACTTGGCCACTGATCGTCGCGCCGGTCGTCAGGTCCAGGTCCTGACCGGTCAGGTTCTGACCGGCGCTGAGCTCGATGACATCACCGTTGAGCCCATTGCAGGCAGACGGGCACGGCGTGCCGCCCAGGGTCTGGTCGATGTATTGGGGCGTGCCGCGCGTGACCAGGTGATAGTCGCCGGCGGCCAGGGCGCTGAACTCGAAGCCGCCATCACCGGCCGAGGTGGTCTCGAAGGCCACCACCCCGAGCTCGTCGAGCAGCTGCACGCGCACGCCCGACAGCGAGGTGGCCGGATCATCGCGATCCAGTACCCGACCGCTGATGCGCGCGCCCGTGCTCAAGTCAAAATCAATACCGGACAGCGCGGTGCCCTCCAGATCGATCGGATCGCCCTGGCGGACACGGCAGGCATCACCGACACAAGGACGGCCGTCGTACAGCACATCGGCGTGGCCGAAGGCGTTGCGCGTGCGCAGATAGTAGCGGCCAGCCGACAGCCCGCTGACCTGGTAACTGCCGTCCGCGCCGGACAGGGTCTGAGTGACCAGGTTGT
>CAZUTZ010000138.1:0-7143 GCA_964623655.1 uncultured Wenzhouxiangella sp. | reverse complement strand
CTTGAAATGGTCGACATCGATAATGAGCGCGGAAAGAACCGACTGGGCGGTGCTGGCTTCGCGCCAGAGATTGTCCAGCCGAAGTTGAAACGCGCGTCGGTTCGGGATGCCCGTCAAATGGTCGATCGTGGCCTGGGAGGCCAGTTCCCGATTGTGACTTTCCAGTTCTCTCTTGGCGATGAGCAGTTGATCGTAGGCGCGAGATTTTGCGATGGCCAGCGCCAACTGACCGCCGAGCTGGCGCAAAAAGTCGACGTGGGCGTCAGCATAGGCCTGAGTTTGGTCGCTGGCCAGCACCAGCAGTCCGGTTGCCTCTTCACCGCCGCCCAGCGGACAGAGAATGGCGGTCTGAATCCCGTCGTCGATGATGTCGTCGATCTGGTCCAGTCCTGAGTGGTCTGCCAGTAAGGCGCGTGGATTGTTCACGATCCGGGGCTGGCCGGATTCCAGCAGTTCCTGCCAAACGCGGTCATGGGGGCGCCACCGACCTTTCTTGAACTGCGCGCTTTGCTCACTGATCGTGCGCGACCACAGGGCAGAGATGCTGGGTGATTGGGTGTCCTCGATGGCCAGTATCATCAGCTTGCAGGGAATGATATTGCTCAGCATTTCAAAGGTCTGGTCAAAGACCTGCTCGAGCTCGAGGGCACGATTGATGTGTTCAGTCAGTTCGGCCAGCTGAGCCAGTTCGGCCGTGCGTCGCCGCACTTCATTTTCCAGCTTTCGCCGCCGACTTTCGACGACTGATGTTCTGACTCTGGCAATGGCCAGGCCAGTCAGAATGGCCATGATGACCAGAAAAGCAGGGAAAACCGGTTGCTGCATCAGTCCGGGTCGAACCTCCAGACGAACATCAGCGCCAACATCGTTCCAGACGCCGTCTTCGTTGGCTGCCTGCACATGAAAGCGCAGTGATCCGGGAGGAATCACCGGGTAACGGATTTCGCGACGGGTATCCGCCTCTACCCAATCCTCGTCGAAGCCCTCCAGGCGATAGCGGAAGCGAACGCGCTCCGGGGCACGGAAAGAAAGGGCGGTGTAGCGGATTTCGAGATTTCTTGCGCCCGGGTCGAGATGAATCGTTTCCCGGTGATCGATCGCCTGCCCGTCGACCAGCACTTGTTCGATCAGTACCGGCGGCGGTAACGGGTTCAGGGTGTCGGATTCGGTGTCCAGGACGGACAATCCGTTGACTGTCGCCACCCATAGATGTCCGTTGTCGAGCAAGACGCCGGACGGCTGAGCGCCGCCGTTGGTTTCGCTGGTCGGCATGCCGTCGTTGTGATCGAACAAGCGCGCTTCGATCCGACGGGTTTCGCCATCGGCATAGGCAACAAGCTGATCGCGGGACACGCGGGTGACGCCGAGGTTGCCGCTCATCCAGAAATAGCCGGCAGAGTCGACGAAAATCGACGAAACGATGTTGTCCGGCAAACCGCTGGTCCGGTCGATGACGGCGATCTCGCCATCCGTTTTTCGGGCCAGTCCGCCACCGTAAGTGCCGATCCAGACTGTGCCTTCTGCCTCTTCCAGAATGACGCGGACGAGTTTCGCTCTGAGACCGTCCGCTTCTCCGATGGTGCGCACCGCGCCATTTTCGATCCGTAAGGCTCCGTCACGCGTTCCGATCCAGAGCGTGCCGCCGGGGCCGCGGGAGATGAAGTGCACATCCTGGCCTTCGGTGCCCGCCACGCGTTCGAAGGTCGAGCTGTGTTTACGGTGACGAAAAACGCCGTCGTCTGTGCCGATCAATAACGCATCGTCTCCGTCTTCCACAAGCGCTCGGACAATGCTCTCCGTGGTCTCCAGGCCTTCCAGTGCACGGATGCGTTCATCCTGATCGAGGAAAAACAATCCGCCCCCGTAGGTTCCGATCCAGGCCTGGCCGGCTTCGTCGGGCAGTACCGACCAGACGCAAAGATCGGTCAGACCCTCTTGTTCGCCGAACAGGCGGGCACCTTCGGCGCGAAAATGCACCACCCCCCAGCACGGCAGGCCGGCCCAGATTTCACCCTGGCGGTCGCTGGCCACGCTCGAGAAGGGCTGGTGAAGGTCGAAATCAGGCAGTCGCTTGCCCCAGGCTCGACCGTTGGAAAGCTTGCGCAGACCATCTCCGACGAAACCGATCCAGAGGTTTCCCTCCCGGTCGTACATCAGTGACTCGGCGCCGCTGGCACGCAGCGGGCTGCCTTCGACCGGTTGTTCCGGCGGGTCTCCCAGTCTAAACAGACCGCCACGTCTTGTTGTAGCCCAGCCATTGCCGGACTGGTCGATCAAAATGTCTCTGACCCAGCCGACCCCGGCAGGCAGGTGGATGGTTCTGGTCTCACCGTTTCGCACTCGGTGAACAACGGCATCCGAGCCAATCCACAGTTCGCCGTCTTCGCTGCCGAAAAGTGCGGTGACCGGAGCATCGTCCAGCCACTCATGCCACTCCTCGGACTCGCACTGATGGTCGCGGACCTGGCACAGGCCGGCCTCACTGCCAGCCCAGATTTGCCCGTCCGCATCCTGACCCACGGCGTAGATCAGTTCGTTTTGCCAGGCTTCTCCAAGCGCGATTTCATCGACGCTGCGCTCAGAGATTCGCAGCAGCCGGCCCACCTGGGTGACCCAGGTCCGGTTCTGGTCATCGACGAAAAGGTGGAAGACATTGTCGAGAGAGATCCCCCCGGGCAGCTCGGGTACCGCAATTCGATCGTCCTCTACGCGGCACAGGCGAGCTCGTTCACCCGCCGCCCAGATGCGGTCGTCGTGATCGACGGCCAGCGCAACATAGCGTTCGCCGCAGGCGCTGTCGGCCGGCAGTGAGACCATGTTGACGCCGTCGAATCGGACGACGCCACCAAAAGTGGCGATGTAGACGTAGCCGCGCTGGGTCTGAACGATGTCGTTGACAGTGGACTGCGGCAAACCATCCTGCACTGTCCAGGAATGCAGCGAGTACTGATCGATACTGCGTGCCGGGTCAAGGGCAAAAACCCCCTGGCACAGGCAAATCAAACCTGCCAGTACCGCCGCGCGCCAGAAGGAACGGGCAGTCACTTCTCGCGGCGGCACAGATTCTCCCGAGGGAGTCATCGGAACGCGCGGTTTCCGGTGCGAGTCATCTTTTCCCCTTTTTTCAAGTATTCCGCCCGGTCATCGACCGGGCACTGTCGCCGATGTCCTTGAATCAGTACCGCCGCCGTATCCTGATCGAACCCCCTATTCGATCGAAACGTCCTTCGGCCTGTGAGACTGCAGCTGCCAAGGCTCGAGGTCGGATCCCGGCGATGGGGCGCCTCGAACACATCGGACGGTTGCAGGCGGTCGTCATGGGCGCAAGCCTGCGTCAAGCCTGCCGGCAGGATCGGCGAACATCGGTCAACCTGAAACTGGATGATAAACTATTGGTTTTGACAAGAACAAGGATGCCAGATGGCTTTTCAGCACATCAAAATGCCCGAACAGGGCGACAAGCTTCGGATTGAAAACGGCAAGCTGGTGGTTACCGATCAGCCGATACTGGGCTTCATCGAGGGCGACGGGATTGGTGTGGACATCACGCCCGCCTGCATGAAAGTCTGGAATGCGGCAGTGGAGAAGGCCTTCGGCGGTAAGCGCAAAGTGCACTGGGCGGAGCTGTATCTGGGTGAAAAGGCCGGTGGTATTTACGGTGGCGATTACTTCCCCGCTGAAACCCTCGAGGCCGTCAAGGAGCTGATCGTCAGCATCAAGGGACCACTGACCACGCCGGTCGGGGAGGGCTTCCGCTCACTTAACGTCTCGCTCAGGCAAACGCTTGACTTGTACGCCTGTGTGCGCCCGGTCAAGTATTACCACGGCGTGCCTTCGCCGCTGAAAAAGCCCGAAGAGGTCGATGCGGTCATCTTTCGCGAAAACACCGAAGACGTATACGCAGGCCTGGAATACGAGTCCGGCTCGGACGAAAACCGCAAGCTTGCTCGATTCCTGCGCGAGGAAATGGGCGCGGAGTTCTTCGAAGACGCCGGGCTGGGCATCAAGCCGATTTCGGCTTACGGCTCCAAGCGCCTGGTGCGCAAGGCCATTCAGTACGCCATCGACAACAACCGCAAGTCGGTCACCCTGGTGCACAAGGGCAACATCATGAAGTTCACCGAAGGTGCGTTCCGGAAATGGGGTTATGAAGTTGCGGCCGAGGAATTCGGCGATGTCACGATCACCGAAGACCAGCTCTGGGACGAGCACGACGGGCATCAGCCGGAAGGCAAGATCGTCATCAAGGACCGAATCGCCGATATCATGTTCCAGCTGATGCTGCTGCGTCCGGGCGAATTCGACGTGCTGGCCACGATGAATCTCAACGGCGATTATCTCTCCGATTCTCTGGCCGCCGAAGTCGGCGGCATGGGCATCGCGCCGGGCGCCAATATGGCCGACAACGTGGCGGTGTTCGAAGCGACCCACGGCACGGCGCCGAAGTACGCCGGCAAGGATATGGTCAATCCGTCCTCGCTGCTGTTTTCCGGCTGCATGATGTTTGACTACATCGGCTGGCCGGAGGTGACCCAACTGATCGAGCAGGCTTTTGAAAAGGTCGTGGGTAACAAGATCGTGACCTATGACTTCGCTCGTCAGATCGAGGGTGCCACCAAGGTGCCTACCAGCGGCTTTGCCGATGCCCTGGTCGATGCCATCCAGAAATCCTGACGCGCTGAATCACTGGCAGGAGGCGCGGGCCGCGCTGGCCGAGCCCGATCCCGTGTCCAAGTGCCGCCGCGTGGCGGCACTCTGGCAGCAGGTTTGTGAGGGCGACTGGCAGCCTTCGGATCCGGGTGTGCCGGGAGATCTGCCTTGCGGGCGGCCGGAGCGGCCGGAGATGGTGTCGCCTGGGCGCCTGCCACGGCGCAGCCTGGGCAGCGTGGAAGGTCGTCAGGCGTTGATTCACGCCGTCGCCCATATCGAGTTCAACGCCATCAACCTGGGCCTGGACGCCGCGCTGCGGTTTTCCGGCATGCCGGATGGGTATTACCGCGACTGGCTGCGCGTTGCCGCCGATGAAGCCCGGCATTTCAGCATGCTCAACGGCCGCCTGGCCGAACTGGGTTCGAATTATGGCGATCTGCCGGCGCACAATGGCTTGTGGGAAATGGCCGAACGCACCGCCCACGATGTCCTCGTTCGCATGGCGCTGGTGCCGCGCGTTCTGGAAGCGCGCGGGCTGGATGTCACGCCCGGCATGATCGACAAGCTTGCCGCAGCCGGCGACGAGCAAACCGTGGCCTTGCTGCGAATCATCCTGGAGGAAGAAGAGGCGCATGTCGCCATCGGCAGTCGCTGGTTTCGCTTTATGTGCGAGCAGCGCGACGTCGAGCCGGAATCCACCTTTCGTCGGCTGCTTGAGGACTACTTCAGCGGCCGACTTCGCGGGCCTTTCAATCTGGATGCCCGACGCCGGGCCGGATTCAGCGAGGCCGAAATCGATCGACTGGTGGCCATGGACGCTGCCGGGTCTGGCGCTTAAGTGAGCTCTTCGGAAAACTCATTGGAAACGCGAGATACCGTATTGCGCGCTGTACTGGTTCAAGCCGAGTTGTGTTGGCAGGAACCGGAAGCCAATCGTGATCATCTGGGCGCGCTCATGGACAAGGCCCCAGGGGCCGATCTGTACGTGCTGCCAGAGACCTTTACCACCGGGTTTCTGGGTGACGCAGAGCGGGAGGCAGAACCCTACGACGGACCCACGCTTCGCTGGCTGCGTGCGCAAGCCGAAAAGCGTTCGGCAGCGATCACCGGCAGTATCGCCTTGCTTGGTGAACACGGGCTTCGTCGCAACCGCATGGTTTTCATGCGTCCGGACGGCCAGGCCAGCTGGTACGACAAGCGCCACCTGTTCGCCTACGGCGGCGAGGATCAGCGCTACGCGGCGGGGAGCGCGCAAACCGTGGTGGAGTGGCGGGGCTGGCGTATTGACCTGCAGATCTGCTACGACCTGCGTTTCCCGGTGTGGTGTCGCAATGACCGCCACTACGACCTGCAGATTTTTGTCGCCAACTGGCCGACCCCCCGGGTGGAAAACTGGCGGTTGTTGCTCAGGGCGAGGTCAGTCGAAAATCAGGCCTTTGTACTGGGCGTCAATCGCACCGGCGTAGACGGCAACGGGGTTGACTATCCAGGCAGATCATCGGCCTGGGACGGTGGCGGCGGATGCTTGGCGGAGCTGGGCGCCGATGAATCGGTCAGGCTGGTCACGCTCGATCGGTCGGCGCTGGGGGACCTACGGGCCAAACTGCCTTTTCTGCGCGACGCAGATCGCTTCAGTATCCAGTCCTGATCAATCGAGCCGGGTGCGGATGACGCCCACTCCGAGGCCTTCAATCGTGAAGTCGTCGCTGGCTGTGATCGAAATGGGCTCGTAGTCGGCGTTGGCCGGCTCCAGCCAGGTTGCACGGCCGCGTCGCCGCAGGCGTTTGACGGTTACCGAGTCCCCCAGCCGCGCGACCACAATCTGGCCGGAACGTGCCTCGGGGGTTTTGTGGACCAGCAACAGATCGCGATCGTGGATCCCGGCCTCGACCATCGAATCGCCGACGACTCGCAAGGCAAAGTCGGGGGCCGGCTTGAAGCTCTTCCGGTCGAGCTGAATCTCGTCTTCATGATTTTCTACCGCCAGAACCGGTGTGCCCGCGGTGACGCGGCCAATCAGGGGCAAGCCGCCCAGTTGCGTTCGACTGCTGACACCGCCAGCAAGCCGGGAGGGGATGATGCCGCGGGCCTGATTGGGCCGGAGCTCGATCGCGCCCTGCCGCGCCAGAGCGCGCAGATGACACTGCGCGGCATTGGGCGAGGCGAAGCCGAAATGGTCAACAATGTCGGCTCGGGTCGGCGGCAAGCCGCGCTCGAAGACTTGCTGCTCGATGAAGTCGAGAATTTCCCTTTGGCGTGCGGTCAGTGCCATCTTGCAACTGTATCAAAAAACAGTCAGCAATCAGCGAATGATGATGACCGAGCCGGAAACCCGGCTGCGCGGCGAGCGATGGTGCCACCAGGGATCGTAGTAAGGCCACCAGGGATCGTAAAAGCGGCTGCCGCTGACGTAGACCACGTCCGGTCGAACAGACCAGAGATACATGACATCCGCCGACAGTTTGGGATATTGGTAGACGAAATCGCCAATCT
>CAZUTZ010000137.1:0-7207 GCA_964623655.1 uncultured Wenzhouxiangella sp. | reverse complement strand
GCTGCCCACCAGCTGCGCGGCGACAGCCGAGAAGTGACAAATGCTGCCGCCGAGCACGAACAGATGCCAGATGGCATGGGAATAGGGCAGCCGATGCGCGTGATAAAACAGCGTTCCCGCTGTATAGAAAACGCCGCCGGCGATCAGCCAGGCCAGGGCCGTCGGCGTCAAGGCTTCGGTAAGCGGGACGAACGCCACCACGATCAGCCAGCCCATGCCGACGTAGGTGGCCGTCGAGAGATAGCGGAAACGGCCGGTAAAAAACAGTTTGAGCAGGATGCCTGCCAGCGCGAGACCCCAGATGACCCCGAACAGTGACCAGCCCCAGCCGCCCCGCATTGCGGCGATGGTGAACGGTGTGTAAGTGCCCGCAATCAGCAAAAATATGGCGCAGTGATCGAGCACCTTCAGATGCGCCTTGCGCTGCGGGTCGCGCGCCAGGTGATAAAGCGTCGAGGCGCTGTAGAGCAAAACCAGGGTCGTCACGAACACGCCGACGCTGATCAATTCCCGCGCGCCGGCCTGCATGGCCATCAGGCTGATCAGTACCGCGCCGCCACCGATGGACAGCAGAACGCCGATCCCGTGAGTGACGGCATTGGCAATCTCTTCGCGGTGTTGGCGTATCGACATTTCCAAAGCTTATCACCTGCCTTGTTTTCGGCAAGAGAGAAGGACGGTCAGTTCAGCGCTTGCGTCCGCAGCCAGAACACCAGCGGCTTTGGCGTTTCTTCGCTTTCGCCAATATCTTTCCAGGCAAAGTGCGCGATCAGTCCGGTGTGCCTGACGTACCCTCGCCGCGTCCAGAAGTCGTCCAGCGGGCGGTAGTCGGCGGGGCGCAAGGGGTGATCCGGCGGGCGCACCACGGCGCAGAATGCCGTGGTTGCCAGTCCCAGGCGCTCGGCATGCGCTTCGCGCTCGTCGAAAAACCGGTGACCAAGGCCCTGGCCACGCCAGGCCGCGTCCAGCACTGACTCACCGAAGTAGAACACCGTGCCCGGGTTTCGTCCGGCATTCACGAAGGGCTGGCGAAATTCGGATGCCGCATCGTCAAGCGGCATGCCGGTCGAGCAGCCAACCACGCGATCGCCGCTCATCGCCAGCACGATCAGACCATGCCTGGATTCGGCGTATTCGGCCAGGTAGTCGCGTTCGTACGCCGGAGAGCCGTCGTACAGGTAGGGAAATTCGCGAAAAACGCGGATCCGCAGCGCGGCCAACTCGTCCAGCCAGGGCACGATGGCTGCGCCGCTGACGGTCTCGATCCGAACTTCGCTCACGGGCTTGCGCCGATCAGACGGCTCAGCTCCTGCACCTTGTCTTCCAGCAGCTCTGGATCGGCCCGCGTTTCGACGTTCAGGCGAATGACCGGCTCGGTATTCGAAGCGCGCAAATTGAAGCGCCAGTCGGTGAATTCAAGGCTGATGCCGTCGGTGCGATCCAGCGTCTGTGCCTCGGTCTGATAGGCGTCCAGGACGTTTTGAATGACCGTATCGGTGGATGCCACCGAGAAATTGATTTCTCCGCTGCACGGGAACGCGGCGATGCCTTCATCAACCATTTCCGCCAGGCTGGCGCCGCTGCGGCTGATTTGTTCGACCAAAAGCAGCCAGGGAATCATGCCGCTGTCGCAGTAAGAGAAATCGCGGAAATAGTGGTGGGCGGACATTTCCCCGCCGTAGATGGCGTCCTCGCGACGCATGCGTTCCTTGATGAATGCATGGCCGCTTTTGTTCACCAGCGCCTCGCCGCCGGCGCGCCGGACCTGTTCCAGCGTGTTCCAGGTCAGGCGCGGATCAAGCACGATCTTGCCGCCGGGCGAGCGTTTCAGCAGCTGGGCGGCAAACAGGCCGACGAGGTAATAGCCCTCGATGAACCGTCCGCGATGATCGAAGAAAAAGCAGCGGTCGAAGTCGCCGTCCCAGGCAACGCCCAGATCGGCGCCGTTTTCGACGACCGCCGCGGCGGTTTCGGCCCGATTTTCCGGCAGCAGGGGATTGGGCACGCCGTTGGGAAAGCGACCGTCGGGCTGGTGATGCAGGCGAATCACTTCCAGCGGCAGGTCAGCGGCCAGGGCGTCGAAAGCCGGTCCGGCGCAGCCGTTGCCGGCGTTGACGACCAGCTTCAGCGGTTTCAGCGCGTCGCGCTCAACCATGGCCAGCAAGCGCTGCCGGTAGCCTTCATGGACGTCAAGCTGGCCGTGGGTGCCTGAGGCGATGCCGGAGGGCGCGGCGTAGCCTTCGGCCAGCAGGCGCTCGATATCCTTCAGCCCGGTATCGGCGCTGATGGGGATGGCCTGCTCGCGCACCATTTTCATGCCGTTGTAGTCGGCCGGGTTGTGGCTGGCCGTCACCATGACGCCACCGCCCATATTGTCCAGCGAGGCGGCGTGGTACACCAGCTCGGTGCCGCACAGCCCGATGTCGAGCGTGTCGACGCCGGCTTCGTTCAGACCGCGCGCCAGGGCGTGGCTCAACGCCTCGCTGGACAGGCGCATGTCGCGCCCGATAATCACCGGCCCACGGGGCTGGATGACCTCGGCATAGGCGGCGCCGATGGCATGGGCGCGCTCTTCGTTGAGCTGCTCGGGCACCTGGCCGCGGATATCGTAGGCCTTGAAAGGGCTGTTGCGGAGTTTGGCTTCAGTCATCGGGATGGCGTCATAAGAGTTCAGAAAAGTCAGACGCGCCGAATCGAGCTTTCGGAAACCTCGACGCAGCGCTCCTGGTTGAGCAGGGTCAGCAACACGCTCACTCGTTCCTCGCTGGTGCGAGCCTTGAACAGCGCGCGGTAGCCGGCGCAGGGACCATCGATGATTTCGACCGGCTCATCGAGTTGGTAATCAATCGTGCCGTTCAAATTGATGATGTCCTGGTCGTCGCAACGCTGGCGAAGCGCCTCAATGACCGGTTGCGGAACCTGAGCGGCCTGCTGACCGATGCGAACCAGGCCGACGGCGCCGCGGGTGGACCGGATCGGCCCCCAATCCTGCCCCGCTGTGCCCAGGCGCACGAACAGATAGCGTGGAAACATTGACTCGATCCGGACCTTGCGCCGGCCGTTGCGGGTGATTCTGCAGCGGACCTTCGGGCGGAAGATCTCGAAACCCTGGTTGAGCAGGTGCGCCTCAGCGCGCTCATCCTGTTTCGGTTTGCAGAATACGGCATGCCAGCGATGGTCGATTGGCGTGTCTTCGGGTTCCATGCTCCCCCTGTTCGCTTGGTCTTTCAACATCGCTGGTATTGTCCTGCGCGCTCTGGTCGAGTGCAAGCGGATCCAGTTATTCACTCCGTATTATCAGCTGGATCAGAAACATGCGCGGGTATTTGATCTCGGGCATTCACAGCGCCCGGCCGCGGATGCCTCCGCTCACGGGGCTCCCCGCGCCGGACAGGGCGTCAATGGCGAAGAACATCAGCCGGCGTGCGTCGAAGTTTGCCCGGCGAGACGCCGAACCAGCGCCGGCAGGCACGGCTGAAGTTGGCCGTGTCGTGATAGCCCAGCCGGATGGCGATGGCGTCAATTGATTGGCTGGAGCGGCGGAGCAAGTCGAGGGCCAGGAGCCGACGAACTTCGTCGCAGATCTGTCGGTAGCTGGTTCCGGCCTCGCCGAGACGACGGCTCAGGGTGCGACTCGAGCAGCACAACTGGCGCGCCATGTCCTCAAGACCGGGCCAATCGCCCTCGGCGGCCAGCAGGCGGCTTTGAATCTGCGCCGCCAGCGGGCTGGTCCGGCTTTGGCGGGCCAGCAGTTGTTCACAGCGCCCGACGGCGTCGTCGTGCAGGTCGGCGCTGGCCAACAGGGAGGGTAGGGACAGCGCGGTGGCTGGGAGATCGAGCTGATAATGGTGCCCGGCAAATTGCACGCGGCCGCTGAATCTTTGCTCGAGCGCGGACCGCCAGGGCCGATATCGCTCGGGCATCCGCAGTTCGAGAACGGCTGCCCGCCCGCCGCCGAGCAGTCTGCCGAGTAGTCCCGCCAGGCTGAGCAGATGAATCTCCAGCAGTAAATCCCAGGGCCCCTCCGGCTCCAACATCGGGATAATGCGCCCGCTCCAGCGATCCCCCGCGAGCCTGCAGTGCAGCGCCGCAAAATTGATCCGCAAGGGTTCGAAGCGGGCGAGCAACTCCAGGGATCGGCCCAGCGTCGGTGCGCTGCTGACGGCGATTCCGACCGGCCCGTGGTGAGCCGCTTCCAGGGCCAGAGCCGGTTCGATATGCCATCCGCGTGCGGCTTGCGCGTCCAGCGCGGCGATCAGGGCCAGAACTTGCTCGATGGCAACGCGTTGAGTTGGATGCGCCCGTTCCGCGCTCAGCCCGGCCGCCGCCAGCATCGCGCGGTATTGCCGCGGTTCGGCAACGACTGCGTCGACGAAATGCGCCAGGTAAATCGCAGGAACGCTTGGGTCCTGCACATGACCCATTTGGCGTGATTGGCGCGAATTGACCATCAATTGTCATTTTAAGCCCTTGGCGCCCGGATGTCACCGTGGCAAATTGCTGGACAACTGAGCAGGTCTGATCGGGAGCCCGGACATGGTGCATCGCTACAAGTGGACAGACGCGGCGGGGCAGGCTCGGGTCTACGTCGACGCAAAACGTCCGGCCTGGCTGCTGTCGGTCCTGTTTCCGCTGCTTCTTCCGGCGGCGATCGCCCTGCACGCCCGTTTTGGCAGCGAAGCCTGGTTCCTGTTGCCGCTGGTCGTGGTCTATGCAGGCGTTCCGCTGCTGGACTGGCTGTTCGGCGAAGACCTCAGTAATCCACCCGAAGCCGTCGTGCCGCAGCTCGAAGCTGACGGGTATTACCGCGTCCTGCCCTGGTTGACGGTCCCTCTCTATTTCGCCAGCCTTGTGATGGCGGCGGGGTATGCGGTGCATGCCTCACTGAGCTGGCCCGCCTGGTTACTGCTGGCCTACGCGGCGGGCCTGAATGGCGGTCTGGCGGTCAATACCGGGCATGAACTGGGGCACAAACGCAGTTGGCTCGATCAGCTGTTTGCTCGTCTGGCGCTGGCCATCCCGTGCTACGGTCATTTCTCGGTCGAGCACAATTTCGGTCATCATCGTCAGGTCGCTACGCCGGAAGATTCGGCCAGCGCGCGCCTGGGTGAGTCGATCTACCGATTTGCGCGGCGCGAAGTCTCCGGCGGCGTGCGTCGGGCCCTGGCGCTGGAAAAGGCCCGTCAGGCCCGCCGCGGCCGGGCTTTCTGGACCTGGCACAACGAAATCTTGCAGTCGTGGACGGTCTCGGTCCTGCTGCAGGGCGGGCTGTGGGTCTGGCTGGGTTGGCAGGTTCTGCCGTTTTTGCTGATCCACAACGCGGTAGCGTGGTGGCAGTTGACCAGCGCCAACTACGTCGAACATTATGGGCTCAAGCGGGAGCGCCTGGCCGACGGTCGCTATGAGCGCTGTCGGCCGCATCACTCCTGGAACAGCAACCATATGGCCTCGAACCTGTTGCTGTTTCATCTGGAGCGTCATTCCGACCATCACGCCCACCCGCAGCGGCGCTACCAGTCACTGCGTGATTTTCCCGACCTGCCGCGTCTGCCCAGCGGCTATTTCGGCATGTTTCTGCTCGCCTATATTCCGCCCCTGTGGTTTCGCGTGATGGATCAGCGCGTGCTTTCGCTCGGCCACGTGCGCGGAGACCTGGGACGGGTCAATCTGGACCCGCGGCGGCAGGCTGCGGTGACGGACGACAATCGCGGCGAACCGGCCTGCTGACGGGCCTGCAGGGCGGTTTGCACGGCCCGGGTGGTATCATTAAGCCTGATTCAAACCTGCCGGAATCGCCATGCTGGATCGCACCCACACCATCGCCGGTTTCGACGACGAACTGGCCCGCGCCATCGCCGCCGAAGAGACCCGGCAAGAAGAGCACATCGAGCTGATTGCTTCGGAAAATTATGCCAGCCGGCGGGTCATGGCCGTGCAGGGGTCGGTGCTGACCAACAAATATGCCGAGGGTTACCCGGGCCGTCGCTACTACGGCGGATGCGAGCATGTGGACACGGCCGAAGATCTGGCGATCGAACGGCTGAAAAAGCTGTTCGACGCCGACTATGCCAACGTTCAGCCGCATTCCGGCTCCCAGGCCAATCAGGCCGTGTTTTTGGCCCTGCTCAAGCCGGGCGACACCATTCTGGGCATGGATTTGTCCGAGGGCGGTCACCTGACGCACGGCGCCAAGGTCAACTTTTCCGGGAAGCTGTTCAATGCCGTGCACTATGGATTGAATCATGAGACCGGGGAAATCGACTACGAGCGCATGGCCGAGCTGGCCGCCGAGCACAAGCCGCAGCTGCTGATCGGCGGTTTTTCGGCCTACTCGCGCGTCGTCGACTGGGCGCGCATGCGCGAAATCGCCGATTCGGTGGGCGCCTGGTTCCTGGTCGATATGGCCCACATTGCCGGGCTGGTGGCCGGCGGGGTCTACCCCAACCCGTTGCCGCACGCCCACGTGGTCACCTCGACCACACACAAGACGCTGCGCGGTCCGCGCGGCGGCATCATACTGGCCAGGGGTCAGGACGAAAAAATCACCAGGAAATTCAATTCGCTGGTTTTCCCCGGCTGCCAGGGCGGGCCGCTGATGCACGTCATCGCAGCCAAGGCCGTGGCGTTCAAGGAGGCCCTGGAACCGGAATTCCGCGTCTATCAGCAACAGGTGATCGACAATGCCCGAGCCATGGCCGAGGTCATCATGCAGCGTGGTTACAAAGTGGTCTCCAATGGCACCGACAACCACCTGTTTCTGGTTGATCTGATCGACAAGGACATCACCGGCAAGGACGCCGAAGAGGCGCTGGGTCGGGCCAACATCACGGCCAACAAGAATACCGTGCCGGGCGAGCCGCGCTCGCCTTTCGTTACCTCCGGGCTGCGCATCGGCACCCCGGCGGTGACCACGCGCGGTTTCAACACCGATGACTGTCGCGAACTGGGCGGCCTGATCTGCGATGTGCTGGACACGCTCGGCGATGAATCCGTCGAGGCCCGCGTACGCGCGGCCGCGATCGCCTTGTGCCGGCGTTATCCGGTTTATGGATGAAAGAGGTTTCAGGGTTCAGGGCTCAGGTTTCAGGTCTCCCGTAGCCGGCTCATGGGGTTTTCCTGAACCCTTGAACCTGAACCCTTGACCCTGCCTTCTTCAAATGTGGTGCCCCTTCTGCAATCACACCGACACCCGGGTCGTTGACTCGCG
>CAZUTZ010000136.1:0-7232 GCA_964623655.1 uncultured Wenzhouxiangella sp. | reverse complement strand
CTTTGGTTCAAGGTCACCGATCTGCAGCGGCACAAGTGGAGAGCGCCACTCTCTTCGAGTTGCTTTGCCCGCAAGATTGTTCGCACGGTGCCGGCGTATCCCCACGGTCGATGGTCTTCAATGAACGAGTCGAGCAATTCCGCCGCCATCAAGCTCAGCCTGCGTCAGGAACTGAAAGCCGCTCGAATCGGCCTTTCGGCCGGCGAGAGAATCCGACTGGACCTGCAGATTTGCGCCCATCTTCAGCGGCTGCTCGAATCCTGCGCGGACGTCAACCTGGCCGCCTACCATGCCTGCCGGGGTGAGCCTGACCTGGCGCCGGCGCTGACCATGCTGCACGGTGCCGGTCACCGCGTGCACCTGCCGGTCCTGATTGACCGCGAGCTGCGATTCAGGCGCTGGAGCCCCGATGCCGACATGACGCCGAATCGTTATGGCATACCGGAGCCGCTGGAGGGCAGCCCCTGTTCTGCTGAACAACTCGACTGGGTGCTGTTGCCGCTGGTGGCTTTTTCGGCTTCCGGCGGACGTCTGGGCATGGGCGGAGGGTTTTACGATCGCACTTTTTCTTTCTGCCTCGACCGGCCACCCGAGCAGCGCCCGCGTCTGGTCGGCATCGCCTATGCGCTGCAGCAGATCGACAGTCTGCCGCTGGAGCGCTGGGATGTGCCGCTTGATGGCGTGCTGACCGAGATGGGAATGCGCTGGATCTCTGCGGCCCGAGAGTGAGCCATCGGAGCAAGCAGGCCTTTGCTTCAGGCTTGCTGATAAACTGAACAGAGAGCCTTACTCGAGATCGGGAATCCAGCATGGCGCATTGGTTGATGAAGTCGGAGCCGGACGCCTTCGGCATCGATGATTTGAAATCCAGGCCGAACAAAACCGAGCCCTGGGATGGGGTGCGCAATTACCAGGCGCGCAATTTCATGCGCGATCAGATGAAAAAAGGCGATCAGGTCTTTTTCTACCACTCCAACTGCAAGGTGCCCGGTATCGTCGGCATCGCTTCTGTTGCCAGCAAGCCCTATCCGGACCCGACGCAGTTCGATCCGGATTCCAAGTACTACGATCCCAAGAGTGATCCGAACGACCCGCGCTGGATCCTGGTCGACGTCAAGTACCAGCGCCACCTCAAGCGCGTTTTGCCGCTGGCCGAGATCAAGGCGCATGCCGAAGCGCTGGGCGATTTCGCCCTGACGCGCAAGGGCAATCGCCTGTCCATCATGCCGGTCACCGAAGCGCAGTGGGATTACCTGCTGGGGATGGAGCAGGCATGAGCCAGGCCCGCCTGAAAATCGAAGTCGCTCGCGCCGCGCTGGAATTCGTCAAGCCGGGCATGGTGATCGGCGTCGGCACCGGCAGCACGGTGGACGCATTCATCGACGAGTTGGCCGACAGCGGTATTGCTGTCCAAGGCGCGGTGTCTTCATCGCAAGCCACCACAACTCGGCTGCGCGCCCACGGCATTGAGGTGATGGACCTCAACCACACCGGCGATCTGGAGCTGTATGTCGATGGCGCCGACGAAGTCGACGAGCACAAGCGCATGATCAAGGGCGGCGGCGGAGCGCTGACGCGCGAGAAGATTATTGCCAGTGCCAGCCGGCGTTTCGTTTGCATCGTTGATGAGTCCAAGTGCGTCAAGGTTCTGGGCGAGTTCCCGTTGCCGGTGGAGGTCTTGCCCATGGCCCGGGCCTTCGTAGCGCGCAAGCTGGTGGGCCTGGGCGGCCGACCGGAGTTGCGTCAGGGCTATACCACCGACAACGGGAATTTGATCCTCGACGTGCGCAAACTCGACATCATGGAGCCGGTCAAGCTGGAAACCGAAATCAATCAGATTCCCGGCGTCGTCGCCTGCGGTCTGTTCGCCCGCAGACCGGCTGACGTGGTGCTGGTGGCCACCGAGAGCGGCCTTCGCCGTCGGAGCTGAATGGACGCCCGTGCGCCAAAAGCCGGCCGTAGCCTCCTGAGCGTGGCGCCGATGATGGACTGGACCGACCGGCACTGCCGGTTTTTTCATCGTCAACTCAACGCCGGCGTCTTGCTCTACACGGAAATGGTGACCACTGGCGCGGTGATTCACGGTGATCGCGATCATCTGCTGGGCTTTGACCCGGCCGAGCGGCCGCTCGCCCTGCAGCTGGGTGGCAGCGAGCCTGACGAGTTGGCGCGGGCGGCGCGCATCGGCGCCGGGTACGGCTACGACGAAATCAACCTGAACGTGGGCTGCCCCTCGGAGCGCGTGCAAAAGGGCAGCTTTGGCGCCTGCCTGATGAAAGAGCCCGAACTGGTGCGCGACTGCATGATCGCCCTGCGCGAGGCGGTCGACGTGCCGGTCACGGTCAAGACCCGCATCGGTGTCGACGAGCACGACAGCGAAGCCTTCCTGCACGACTTCATCGCCACCGTGGCGAGCAGCGGCGTGGACACTTTCATCATTCACGCCCGCAAGGCCTGGCTTAAGGGGTTGAGCCCCAAACAGAATCGCGAAGTCCCGCCGCTGGCCTACGACCGCGTGCACGGGCTGCGCCGGGCGTTCCCGCATTTGCGCTTTATCCTGAACGGCGGCCTGAACCAGGTGGAAACTGCGCTGGCCGAGATGGAACAGGTCGACGGCATCATGCTCGGACGCGCGGCCTATCAGGACCCCTGGATTCTGGTCGAACTGGGGCGTCGACTGGGCCAGCCGGTGGCCGGCTCGCGTATCGAGGTGATCGAACGCATGGTCGACTATTCGGCCGCGCACATCGCGCGCGGCGGTCGGCTGCAGCAGGTGGCCCGCCATATGCTGGGGTTGTTCCACGGCCAGCCCGGCGCCAAACGCTGGCGGCAGATTTTGAGTCAGAATATGCACCGGCCCGAATTCGGGCCTGAGTTGCTGTTTCAGGCGCTGCCGCAGCAAGCCGCGGCCTGAGCCGCGACTCCTTTTTTCAACACCAAAGAACCGGGACTTCAATGATCGTCGACAGCGCCGCGGCGTTTCGCGCACAAATCAAGGCCGGCTGGCTCAAGGGCGACAGCCCGGCCGTACCGCGGGCTTGCTTTCTGGTCGAGCCCAGCGGCTTCCGGCTGTCGGAGCAGTCGGCGCGTGACAATGCCTACATGGACTTGAGTGTGAGCGTTGATCCGGATCGGGCGCTGGACCAGCACCGGCGCTTGAGCGAGCGCATCACGGCCTGCGGCATTCCGGCCGTGCGGTTTCCCGGCCATTCGACCACGCCTGATGAGCTGTTCCCGAACAACGTGTTCGCCACCATCCCGGGCCGCTCGATCATTGGCGCCATGCTCCATCCTGAACGTCAGCTCGAGGCCGGTCGGGCCGATATCCGCGCTTTTTTCACCCAGCTCATGTCCTACGAGGAAGTCGACCTGTCCGGGCGCGATCTGGTCGCCGAACTGACCGGAGCGCTCGTCGTTGACCGCTCGCACCGCATCGGCTACTGCGGCATGACCCAGCGCGTCGACGAAGCCGGCTGCCGGGCCATGCATGACGCTTTCGACCTGGCGCTGACTTTTCGCTTTGATTTGAATCCCGACGAATACCACAACAACGTGGTCATGTCGGTGCTGGCCTCGCGCGCCCTGGTGATCTGTCCCGATGCCTTCGCCGACCCGGAAGTGCCGGCGGCCATTGCCGAGGCCTATCCGGGCCATGTACTCGAGCTGAGCCGCGAAGAAAAGGAAGCCTTTGCCGGCAACTGCATCGCGCTCAATTTCAAGGATCTGTTTCTCAGCCAGACGGCGGTCAACGCCCTGGCCCCGGAGAAGATCGAACGCCTCAAGAGCTGGCAATTCGAAATCCACGGCGTGGAACTGGACGAAATTGAAAAGGCCGGCGGCAGCCTGCGCTGCTGCGTGGCCGAGATTTATTGACCGGGCTTTAAGCGGAGCGGATTCAGACGCGATTCAGCGCCTGGGCCTAGAATAAAAGCGTCTCTTTGGAGGAGTCCCACCGGTGTTTCGCCTGATTGCCCGATCCTTTAGCGCGTCGATCCTGGCCATGGCCTTGATGGCCTCTGCCTGGGCTTTGACCCTGGAGGAAGCCGCTGAGCTTGTAGCGCGCCAGCATGACGCCCAGGTCGTGTCGGCCCACACCATCGAGCGCGATGGCCGGCGCATCCACGTCATTCGGATACTGACCCGGGACGGTGTCGTTCGCACGGTTCGCGTTCCGGCCGACCAGGGTTGAACAGGAGGCCAGTCAGTCATGCGAATCCTGGTTGTCGAGGATGAAGCCGAACTCAGAGAGCTGCTGGGCCGGGCGCTGAGAAAGGAAGGTTTTGCCGTCGACCTGTGCGCCGACGGCACCGAGGGCTTGTACTACGCCACCGAATACCCCATCGACCTGGCCGTGATTGACCTAGGTTTGCCCGGCATGAGCGGCATGGAAATCGTGCGCGAGACACGCGCCGCCGCGCGCAGTTTCCCGATCCTGATTCTGACCGCGCGCGCCGACTGGCAGGACAAGGTCGAGGCGCTGGAATTGGGTGCCGATGATTACGTCACCAAGCCGTTTCGTCTGGAAGAAGTCATCGCCCGGGTCCACGCTCTGCTGCGGCGAACGGCCGGACACGCCGCCCCCGAGGTCAGCTTTGGACCGCTGACCATCCACCTGTCGGCCCAGGACGTCTCGCTCCACGGGCAAGCGCTCGAGCTGACCAGCTTTGAATACAAGGTGCTGGAATATTTCGCCCTGCATCCGGGCCAGGTGGTGTCGAAGATGGAGCTCAACGAGCACCTGTACGACGAGGACGCCGACCCCGACAGCAACGTTATCGAAGTCATCATGGGGCGCCTGCGGCGCAAGATCGACCCGACTGGTGACTGGCAACCCATCGAAACCCTGCGCGGTCGCGGCTACCGCTTCCGCCCGAGCCGCAACTGAGCGCCGGCAAATGATTTCCGGACGGCGCGAACCGGCCACCCCCAAAGCTGGCAATCTCGCGACCAAAGCGTGGCAAGCGTGAGCGACAAGCCGACCCGATCGGCGCCATCGCTGGTTCTGCGTCTGATCTTCACTGCCGGCGTTGCGCTGGCAATCGCCTTGCTGCTGGTCGGGCTGGCCATCGACCGCGGCTTCCGCAGTGCTGCGGTGGGGGCGCTGGAGGAGCGCCTGACCCAGACGGTGTTTCTGCTGCTGTCGACCATCGATCTGGATCAAACCGGACGTCCCATGGTGCCGGACACCCTGGCCGAGCCACGCCTGGACCAGCCCGGGTCGGGACTGTACGCCGGCGCCATGACGCCGACCGGCAGCTGGACTTCGCCATCGCACTACGGCCTGACCGAACCGCCCAGCGCGCGCATCATCGAGCGCGGCGAGACCTTGTTCCGCGGTCCGGAAGAGGCCGGAAGCTATCACGTCTACGCCATTGGCTTCGGCTGGGAACAGCCACAGGGCGAGATCGTCGATCTGACTCTTTGGGCGGCCGAAAGCCCGGATCGCTTCGCCGCCGAGGTCGGCGCCTTCCGCGCCGATTTATGGCGCTGGCTGGTGCTTGCCGCAATACTTGTCATTGGCGCACAGCTCCTCTTGCTGGTGCTGTTCGTCAAGCCGCTGCGGCGGGTTGCCCAGGAAGTGCGCGATATCGAGGCCGGCGAACGCCAGACCCTGAGCGGCGGCTATCCGCGCGAGCTGCAGCCGCTGACCGCCAACTTAAACGCCCTGCTGGCCACCGAGCGGGATAACGCCACCCATTACCGCCAGGCCCTGGCCGATCTGGCCCATGCCTTGAAGACGCCGCTGGCAGTAATGCGCACGAGACTGGAGTCCAGCACCGAGGTTCCGGCCGCAACCCAGGTCGAAGACCTTGAGCGCATGGATCAGCTCATTCGCCGACAGCTCGAGCGCGCGGCGCGTTCAACCCGGCGCACCCTGAATCAGCCGGTCGCCGTCCTGCCGGTCGCCCAGCGCCTGGCCGATTCGCTCCAGCGTTTGTACCGCGAGCCGCCGGTCGAGATTGAAGTTGTCGGTGATCCGGATTTGAGCGTGCGCGTCGACGAGCGAGATGTCATGGAATTGATCGGCAATGTCATGGACAACGCGGCCAAATACGGACACGGTCGCGTCCGGGTGAGCGTGCTGCCCGGCCAGGCTGGTGTGCGTCAGTCCGGCGTCGAGGTTGTGATCGAGGACAATGGTCCGGGCATTGATCGGCAAGCCTGGGGCGAGTTGCTTCAGCGCGGGGCGCGCGGCGACGAGCGCCGCGAAGGGCAGGGACTGGGCCTGAATATCACCGAGCAGCTGATGGCAGCCTATGGTGGGCAGCTGACGCTGGAGCGGTCTGAAGCCCTGGGCGGCACGGCCATACGGCTGGTATTCCCGCCGCGCTGAATCAAGTACCGGCGCTGGACCTGGTTTTATTGAACCGCAGATGAACGCGGATGAACGCAGATTTTTTATGGAGCAGCATTCGGCAAGTTGAGTTTCCCTGCTGTGTGGCCCGAACTCTGGCCTGCTTGGTTCTTTTTGTGTTTCATCCGCGTTGATCTGCGTTCATCTGCGGTTAAAAATTTTCATTTCATTCAATCAAAAAATATCGCATGAACAAACCCCACGACATCGACCAACTGCTGGCCATCATGGCCCGCCTGCGCGATCCGGAAAACGGATGCCCCTGGGATATCGATCAGACCTTTCGGACCATCGCGCCATACACCATCGAAGAAGCCCATGAAGTGGCCGAGGCCATCGAGCACGGCGACATGGATGAACTGCGCGACGAGCTGGGTGACCTGCTGTTCCAGGTCGTGTTCCATGCCCGCATGGCCGAAGAGCAGGGCGCTTTCACTTTTGCCGACGTGGTCGATGCGATCAACGACAAGATGCTGCGCCGCCACCCGCACGTGTTCGGCGACCAAGACATCGCCGACGCCGAAGCCCAGACCGTCAACTGGGAAAAACTCAAGGCCGAAGAGCGCGCGGCCAAGGGCCGGGCCGACAGCAGCGCGTTGGCCGGCGTCTCCCGGGGCCTGGGCGCCCTGCAGCGCGCCGTCAAACTGCAAAAACGTGCCGCCCGCGTCGGCTTCGACTGGCCGGCGGTCGAGCCCATCTTCGACAAGCTTGCTGAAGAAGCCGATGAACTCAAGCAAGCCATCGCCAACAACGACTCAGCCAACATCGAAGAAGAAGTCGGCGATCTGTTCTTCGCCCTGACCAACCTGGCCCGCAAGCTCGACATCGACCCCGGCATGGCGCTCAGGGGCAGCAACCGCAAATTCGAGGAGCGGTT
>CAZUTZ010000135.1:0-7266 GCA_964623655.1 uncultured Wenzhouxiangella sp. | reverse complement strand
CGCGCCAGGCCGGGTTGTACCAGCGCCGGATTTCGCCTTCCTCGGAGTCGAGCAGATGGCCGGGCGGGAAGGCCTGGACCTGGCGGCACCAGGGTTCGATGGCTTTCATTTCCGAAGCCACCCACAACATGCCCTGCTCGTCGCGCCCGTAATACAGCGGCATCACGCCGATCGGGTCGCGCGCGATCAGATAGCGGCCGCGTGCCTCGTCCCACAGCACAAAGGCGTAGATGCCGTTGAGCTCATTCAGAAACTCCGCACCGTCGCGCTGGTAAAGCGCCAGGATGACTTCGCAGTCCGAAGCGGTCTGGAATTGAAAGTCCGGGCAGCTCTGGCGCAGCTCGCGATGGTTGTAGATTTCGCCGTTGACGCCCAGCGCAATCTGGCCGTCGGGCGTGTAGAGCGGCTGGGCGCCGGAGTTGATGTCGACGATGGCCAGGCGCTCATGGGCAATGACGGCACGCTCGCTGACGTGGATGCCGCTCCAGTCCGGACCGCGATGGCGCTGCAGGCGTGAGGCCTGCAGCGCGATGGGCCGCAGATCCGGCGGGCCGGCCGGGAGATCAAACAGCCCGAGAATGGAGCACATGGCGGTTGCTCATTCGCCCGTATGGAATTTCAAGCGGGTGTCGATGCCGGCGGGCGTGAGATGAATGGACTTGTCCATGTAGCTGTAGAGCGCCGACAGCAAGAGCAGCGACTCGGTCGCCTCGGACGCATCGATTTGCACGCCATCGGGCGTCTGGTCCGGCAAAGCCTCGATGCCGGCTTCGATCAGCTCGGCGTAGGCGGCCAGATCCAGACCCATGGACCAGATGGCGCTGTCGGCATTACCGGCAACCAGCGCGGTCGGCAGAGCGCTGTCCTGCCCTGCGCCGACGGCCAGACCAATGCCGGATTCACCCAGGCCCAGCCAGGCCGGTGTGTCCTCAAGATTGGGCACCAGGCCAGGCGGCAGCGGCTGCGGCTATCCGCAGGGAGTCAGCTCCAGCGCGGCCAGCTCGGGAGAAAACATCTGCGCCATCCCCAGCATCATTTGCGGGTTGCGCATGAAGACCGCCAGCGTGCCGGTGACGTCGGAAGGCATGCCTTCCGACAGCGAGAACTGATCCAGGTGGATTCTTGCCCCGTGCAGATTGGTGACCAGCGGCGGAATGGGTCGGTTCAGCGCCAGCTGCCAGCCGGATGCATTCTCGGCGATATTGGCAAACAGCGAACACTGCGGCGGATTGTCCACCCAGCCGGCAACGATTTCCCGGCCGAAATCACGCGCGGCGACGATGTTGATTGCCAGGCCCAGGGTCGCCACGCCGGCGCGTTCGGGCGTGAGCGCCACCGGTGAATCTGCCAGTGCACTCAGGCGTTGGCCGAGGTCGTTGTGGGTCTCCAAACGCAAGCTCATGGCCAGGGCGTGCTCGTCAAATTCCGTGGTGCCGAAGCTCTTGCGCGGGAACAGTCGGGTCAGGGCCTCCAGCTCGGTACGACAGGCCGGGTCGGTGGCGACCTCGCCCAGCCGCCCTTCACTGCGGGCCGCCTCGAGCAGTTCGTCATCGCCGTCCATCAACAGGGCCAGCAGACGCTGGAAATCGAGAAAGCCGAAATTGTCCTGGGAGTAGCCACGGTCGGCGCTGAACGCGTCGACTTCTTCGCGCGCCAGCGGGGCGGCCGGCTGCACCAGGTTGGCCACGCGGCGCAGCAGTTCTTCGCGGTCAGCGATCAGACCGAGGCTCATGAAATTGGCGTCGTGGTGAATCGCCAGGCCCAGTTCCTCGAATTCGATCCAGATCACTTCCTCGTCGCCGACTTGTCGGCGCGGCATCGGGCTGTCGGCTTCTTCCTCTATCCGCTCCAGCGTGGCGATAAACGCTTGCTGGTCGCTCAGCTCCCAGTGCAGCATCGGAAAGATGCCGGCCAGATGCAGACCGCCGACGCCGTTGGCATCCAGACCACGCTCGGCGTAGGCTTCAGGCGAGTCCAGCTGTTCGAGCTCGGCAAGAAGCGCGCGCAGCAGCGGTTCGTCGACACCGTCAGTCATCTCGGCGAAACCCTCGCGCTGCGCGTCCGACATTTCTCCGACGCTGTCCCAGATCTGATCGAGCAGGGGCTGCGGCACGGCTTCCAGGCTCAGCCACAAAATGGCCGTATCGGCATCGATGCGGCCGAGCAGATCGCCGACCAGCACGGCGTCGACCTCGCCCGCTGCCGGGGCATCGCCGCCGGTAACGGCCATGCTGACCATCCCCGGCGCATCAGCCTGCTCGGCTTCAGTCCCGCAGGCCGCGAGAAGCAGAACAAGGGCAATCATCATCAATCGGCTCATGGTGGATCCTCCACGTCGTTACCAGCCTTACTGTTATACAACACTAACACACCCATAGTTGGGGGCCAGCGAGGCGTTCGGTCCTGCGCTGTCGTATCAGCCCAGTGACTTGATTCCGGAAATCAGCTGCTGGGCGACCTTTTGCGCATCGCCGTACAACATGCGCGTATTGTCCTCGAAGAACAACAGGTTCTCGATCCCGGAGAAGCCGGTGCCCTGACCGCGCTTGATGACGATGCAGTTCTTGGCCTTGTCGACATCAAGAATGGGCATGCCGAAGATCGGGCTGGAGGAATCCTTGCGCGCCGCCGGGTTGACGACATCGTTGGCGCCGATCACCAGTGCCACGTCGGTGTTCGGGAACTGCGCGTTGATGTCTTCCAGGTCGTGGATCATTTCGTAATCCACGCCCGCCTCGGCCAGCAGCACATTCATGTGACCGGGCATGCGCCCGGCCACCGGGTGAATGGCGAAGCTGACTTTCACGCCCCGGCTCATCAGAAGCTCGGTCATTTCCCAGATCTTGTGCTGGGCCTGCGCGACCGCCAGGCCGTAACCGGGCACGATGATGACTTTTTCCGCATAAGCCATCTGGATGGCGGCATCGGTTGAGTCGATGGACCTCATTTCACCGGTGACTTCGCCGCCGCCGGCATCCTCGTCGGCTTTGCCGAAGCCGGCGAACAGCACGTTGCCCAGGCTGCGGTTCATGGCCTTGGCCATGAGCTGGGTCAGCAGCGTGCCTGCAGCACCCACCACGATACCGGCAATCATCAGCGCCGGAATTTCCAGAACGTAGCCCTTGAGGCCGACCGCGACCCCGGTCAAGGCGTTATACAGCGAGATGACGACCGGCATGTCGGCACCACCAATCGGAATGGTGATCAGCACGCCGGCGGCCAGCGCAAAGCCGAAGAACAGGAACAGCAGGAAGGGACTGGGACCGGCAAAGAAAATGATCAGCCCGAGCAGCACGGTCACACCGAACACCGCCATATTGATCATCTGCTGGCTGGGGAAGCGCCAGGTCTTGCGCATCCAGCCCTGCAGTTTGGCAAACGCAATCAGCGAACCGGAAAAGGCGATGGAACCGATGATCGCGCCGAAAGCGGCCACCAGCAGCGTGGTCGGCAGCAGGTCGGCCTGGCCGGAGTAGACCTTGAGCAACTCGACTGCGGCAATCGCTGCGGCCGAGCCGCCGCCCATCCCGTTGTACAGGGCGATCATTTGCGGCATGTCGGTCATGGCCACGATCCGCGCCCACCACCAGGCCAGGACCGAAGCCGAAACCAGGGCGATGATCATCAGCAGGTAGTTGCCTTCGACCTTGGGGTGGAAAAAGGTCACGGCAACGGCCAGCAGCATGGCGACGCCGGCCCAGATCATGCCCTGACGCGCGGTCACCGGCGAGCTCATGCCCTTGAGCCCGTAGATGAACAGAACCGCGGCGGCAAAGTAAGCCGCGGGTACGATGAAATCCAATCCTGGAATCATGTCGACTTATCCCTTTTTCTTGGTCTGGTCGGAAGACTTGAACATCTCCAGCATGCGGTCGGTGACGACATAACCGCCAACCGCGTTGCCCGCGCCCAGAAATACGGCGATGAAGCCGATCACGATTTCGGCGGTGGTGTCGGCCATGCCCAGCACGACCATGCCGCCGACGACGACGATGCCGTGGATGAAGTTCGAACCCGACATCAGCGGCGTGTGCAGGATGGCCGGCACTCGACGAATGACCTCGATCCCGGTAAACGCCGCCAGCATGAAGATGTACAGTGCAATCCAGCCTTCCATGATTTGTCTCCAGTTTTTGGGGACCAGGGACTAGGGACCGGGGACCAGCAAGAGAACAATCTCCGCCTGGTTTTCCTGGTGCCTAGTCCCTGGTCCCTGGTCCCTTAAACGAATTTTTCGTGTACCACCTTGCCGCCGTGCGAAAGCAGGCAGCCGGCGATGACTTCGTCTTCCGTGTCAACCACCAGCTCGCCGTCCTTGATCATCAGCGCAAGGAGGTTGTTGACGTTCTTGGCGTACATTTCCGAGGCGTGCAGCGGTGCCTTGCTGGGCAGATTGGTGGGCCCGGCAATCAAAACGCCGTCCACATTGACGACTTCACCCGCCTTGGTCAGCTCGCAGTTGCCGCCGGTCTCGGCGGCGATGTCGACAATCACACTGCCGGGCTGCATGTCCTTGACCATCGCCTCGGTGATGATTTTCGGTGCCGGCCGTCCCGGAATGGCGGCGGTGGAGACGACGATATCGGCGCGGGCCAGGTGCTTGGCCAGCGCATCGGCTTGCTTGGCGCGTTCTTCGTCGGTCAGTTCGCGCGCATAGCCGCCTTCGCTTTCGGCGTCGACGCCGGTATCGATCATCTTCGCGCCCAGCGATTCAACCTGCTCGCGCGCAGCGGCGCGGATGTCGTAGGCCTCGACCTGCGCCCCCAGGCGGCGGGCCGTGGCAATGGCCTGCAGGCCGGCCACACCGGCGCCGATGACCACCGCCTTGGCGGGTCGCAGCGTGCCGGCTGCGGTGGTGAGCATGGGAAACAGGCGCGGGGCGATGTCGGCGCCGATGATGACGCCCTTGTATCCGGCCACCGTGGCTTGCGAAGACAGGATGTCCATGGCCTGAGCGCGGGTGATGCGCGGGACCAGTTCCATGCTGACCAGCGAAACACCGGCCTCGGCCGCGGTTTTGAGTTCGTCGAAATCGCTGTAGGGCGCCAGCGCGCCGATGGCGACCGCGTCTTTTGGTAGAGCCGCCAGAACTTCGCTGGGCGGGCGGCGAACACTGAGCAGAACCTGGCATTTTTCGGCCAGCGTCTTGGCGTCGGCGACGATTTCCGCCTCACCCCAGGATTCGTCGGGATGGCCGGCTTCCGTGCCGGCGCCGGATTCAACCAGAATCTTGTGTCCGGCCTGCGCCAGTTTTTTTGCTGTCGGCGGATCCAGCGCCACACGCCGCTCGCCGGGCGCTGTTTCCTTGATGATCCCGATGCTGATCGTCATGTGTTGACCCTCGAAAATGAACGGGAAGTTTAGCCGTTCCGGGGCGAAGGCTGCAACGAAGTCGGGGTATTCGTCTCGGCGCCGGGTCCCAGCTCGCAGCGCAGACTCACCCAGGCGCTCACCGGGAGGCCTTGATCAGGGTCTCGGCGGCCCGCAAGCGCTCAGGCGTGCCGACGTC
The DNA here is from genome assembly GCA_964623655.1 of uncultured Wenzhouxiangella sp. Lineage (GTDB taxonomy): Bacteria > Pseudomonadota > Gammaproteobacteria > Xanthomonadales > Wenzhouxiangellaceae > Wenzhouxiangella. Next base: position 1,757 of record CAZUTZ010000135.1, on the reverse strand, counting down.
GGACCACTGGCCGCGGTAGTGCTCGCCGGTCAGCGAACCGCGACTCAGCGCGGCTTCGAAGACGGGTCGCAGCGCACGGCGTCCGGGCGCGAGTCCGTTGAAGAGCGCCGGATCCAGAACGGCCAGTCCGCTGAAGGTCAGGCCTCCGCCCGACTTCAGTCTCCCTTCGCCGTCGATCGAAAAGTCGCCGCCGGGATGATGGGCCGGACTGTCGACCATGATGAGATGCCCCAGACCGCTCAATGGATGGTCGCGCAATCGCTGCAGCGGAAAATCGCACAGCACGTCGCCGCTGATCATCACGAAAGGCTGCTCGCCGAGCAGCGGCAGCGCCCGGATGATGCCGCCGGCGGTTTCCAGGGCGCCGGGCGGTTCTTCTGAATAGCGGATCGATACGCCGAATGCTGCGCCGTCACCCAGCGCTTGCCTGATTTTTTCGCCCAGCCAGGCCAGGTTGATGACGACATCATCAATCCCGGCCTGCGCCAGGGCTTCCAGGTGGCGGATGATCAGGGCGGTGCCGCCGACTTCAATCAGCGGCTTGGGCAAGCGATCGGTCAGTGGCCGCAGGCGCTCGCCGCGCCCGGCGGCCAGGATCATGGCTTTCACTGCGGCAGCTCCCGGCGCAGGCGCCATGCCTCAAGCAGCCGGCCCAGGGGCGCGAGTTCAGGATTGCGGGCGATCGCGAAATCAAGGTAGCGGAAAAAACGCGGCACATCTTCAAGGTAGTGCGGCTTGCCGTCGCGGTAGCGGATGCGCGCGAAAATGCCGATCACTTTCAGGTGGCGCTGTGCGCCCATGAAGTCGCAGGTCCGGCGCCACAGCTCGGCGCAATCCGGCAGCGGCAGTCCGGCTTCGATGCCGCGCAGGCGATAGTCCTCAAGCCAGGCATCGACCCGTGGCTGAGGCCAACTGATGAAAGCGTCGCGAAACAGCGAAATCGGGTCATAGCTGATCGGGCCGACAACCGCGTCCTGGAAGTCGATAATGCCGGGATTGGGGTCGCTGAGCATGAGATTGCGCGGCATGAAATCCCGGTGACAGAACACCTGCGGCTGGTCCAGGGCCCAGCGGATCAGCTGAGCGCACAGCAGATCCCAGTCGTCGAGCTCGGCCTCGGTGGGTTCGACCCGCCAGTGGCAGGCGAGGAACCAGTCCGGGAACAGCGCCAGCTCCTCGAGCAGGCGGCCGGCGTCGTAGGCCGGCAAGCCGTCGTGGTTGGCGCGGCGCTGCATCACGGTCAGTGCGCGCATGGCATCGGCCATCAGCGCGTTGGCGTTTTGTTCGTTCAGGGCCTGATGGTAGGGACGAACGCCCAGGTCCTCGAGCAGCAGGAATCCGCGATCGGTGTCTTCGGCCAGGATTCGCGGCACGTGCAGCCCGGCGCGCTGGAGGCGGCCCGCAACGTCGATGAAGGGTGCCAGGGGCTCGCGCTCCGGCGGGGCGTCCATGATGACGAAGCTGTCGCTGTGGCGGCTGATGCGGTAATAATTGCGAAAGCTGGCGTCGGCGGAGGCTGGCGCGATCTCCCAGTTGGGCCAGACCAGCACCTGTGCGGCCCAGTCTTCGGCCTGGCGGAGTCTGTCCTGACCGGTCATCACGGTGCTTCCTGACAGAGTCGCGCTGCAAGCTTGTGGTGTTTCATTGGCTGTCTTCCGATTCGTCAATGGACCTGCGGGCCCGCAGCCGGTCCCAGTAGGCCAGGCGCTTCCGGATTTCGCGTTCGAATCCGCGTTCCACGGGTCGATAAAGGCGTT
>CAZUTZ010000134.1:0-7337 GCA_964623655.1 uncultured Wenzhouxiangella sp. | reverse complement strand
ATCTGGTCGCCCGGCTGGCCTCGTTCGGCCTGGAAGCCGAGCTGGATGAATTCCCGGTGCAATACACCCACCTGCCGGCCGGCGAGAGCGAAACCGTCGAATTCGAAGGCGTCTCGCAGAACGTCGTGGTCCGGATCCCCGGCCGCTCGGACGAGCTGATCATCGTCGGCGCGCACTACGACACCGCCGTCTCGGCGAGCCCGGAGCAGGCCGAGGCCGGCATCGGCGGTCCGGATCTGCAGGGCCTGGACGACAACGCCTCCGGGGTCGGCGTGTTGCTGGAACTGGCCGAGCGCTTGAGCCGAAGCGAACCGGAGCACAATCTGCGGCTGATTTTCTTCGGCGCCGAGGAGGTTGGCCTTCAGGGCGCGCGCCATGCCGTGGCTTCGCTGAGCGACGAAGACCGCGAGCGCCTGGGCTTGATGATCAATATCGACAGCATCATTACCGGCGATCGGCTGTATGCCCACGCCGGGCCGGTCACCGTGGCGGAGGATCCGGCCCACGGGGCGGCGCGCGATCGCGTGCTGGCGCTGGCCGAAGAGCTCGGCATCGAGCTCAACACCAATCCCGGCCTGAACGAGGAATACCCGGCCGGCACCGGCTGCTGCTCCGATCAGGTCGCTTTCGACGAAGCCGGGATTCCGGTGGTCAATTTCGAGGCGACCAACTGGCGGCTGGGGGATCAGGATGGCTATCAGCAAACCGAGATCAGCGAGGCCTTCCCGGCCGGCCAGACCTGGCACAACATCCATCTGGACCAGATCGACCATCTCGAAAAGCACCTGCCGGCCAGCCGCCTGAGCGAGCGCCCGGCCCAGGTCGTTCGATTGATCAGCACGTTTCTGGAAGACAAGGCCGAAAACCGCGAGTAATCCGGCCGTTTCATCCCCGCTGAATCCCGGACGCTGAGCCGGTTCCGGCCGGTCGGCACCCTTGCCCATTGACGGCTGACGCGATATAGTGCACCGCACAAATTGCGGACTCAGCACATGGCGACAGCAAGCAGAGAAACCGTGCAGATCGACCTGGCCCTGCAGGGCGGCGGCTCCCACGGCGCGTTCACCTGGGGCGTTCTCGATCGCCTGCTGGAAGAAGACTGGTTGGAGATCGAAGGCGTCTCCGGAACATCCGCGGGTGCGATGAACGCGGCGGTGATGAGCTGCGGCCTGGCGCGCGACGGTCGCGACGAGGCCCGCCGGCTGCTGGCGGAATTCTGGCGCCAGGTATCCGAGGCGGCTCGTTTCAGCCCGTTCAAGCGCGGCCCGCTGGACCGGCTGATGGGCCAGTGGACGCTGGACAACAGCCCGGCTTTCGTCATGCTCGACCTCACCGCCCGGCTGATCTCGCCCTACACCCTGGGTGGTCTGGCCGGCAATCCGCTGCGAGACATCCTGTGTGATCTGATCGACTTCGACGGCCTGGCCAAGGGTCCGGTCAAGCTGTTCATCACCGCAACCAACGTGCAGACCGGGCGGGGGCGGGTGTTCCGGCGCCATGAGGTGTCGGCCGACGTGTTGCTGGCCTCGGCCTGCCTGCCGACCCTGTATCAGGCCATTGAAATCGACGGCGTGCCCTACTGGGACGGCGGCTATTCGGGCAACCCGACCATGACACCGCTGGTTCGCGAATGCGACAGCAACGACACCATCCTGGTCCAGATCAACCCGGTCGAGCGGCCCGGGACACCGCGCTCGGCGCGCGAGATCGCCAGTCGCCTGAACGAGGTCTCGTTCAATTCGCCGCTGCTGAAGGAGTTGCGCATGATGGCGCTGCTGCGCCAGGTGGTCGATCCGGGCAATGCGGAAGCCAAGGCCTGGCAGGCGATGCGCATGCACCGGATCAGCAGCGAGCTGATGGTCAAGCTCGGCCATTCCTCCAAGCTCAACGCCGAGTGGGATTTCCTGCAGATGCTATTCGACGCCGGACGGTCTTCGGCCGGTGAATTCCTGACCGACCACGGCGACGACCTGGGCGCGCGGCCGACGCTCCACCTCGACGACTTGCTGGAACAGGACTAAAGCCCATGCTGCTCGGACTTTTCGGGATTCTGCTTGGCCTGACGGTTCTGATGGTCCTGGCCTATCGCGGCTGGACCATTCTGCTGCTGGCCCCGCTGGCCGCCGTCATTGCCGCGCTGTTTTCCGGCGAGCCGCTGCTGGCCCACTGGACGCAGACTTTCATGGGCTCCGCGGCGCGCTTTCTGGCTCAATTCTTTCCGCTGTTTCTGCTCGGCGCGCTGTTCGGCAAGCTGATGGACGACTCCGGCTCGGTCGATACCATTGCCGAATTCATGACCAATACCCTGGGGCCGCAACGCGCGATTCTGGCCGTGGTGCTGGCCGGCGCGCTGGTGACCTATGGCGGGGTGAGTCTGTTCGTGGCCTTTTTCGTGCTCGCACCCATGGGCATTGCGCTGTTTCGCGCCGCCGGTATTCCGCGTCGGCTTCTGCCGGCGGCCATCGCGTTGGGGACTTCGACTTTCACCATGTCGGCCATGCCGGGCACGCCGGCCATCCAGAACGCCATCCCCATGCCGTTTTTCGGCACCACGCCGTTTGCCGCGCCGGGCCTGGGCATCATCGCGGCGATCGTCATGCTGAGCTTCGGCCTGTGGTGGCTGCGGCTGCGCGAGAAGCGCGCGCTCCGTGCCGGGGAAGGATTCGGCGACGATCCACCGGACGAAGAGCCCGACGATCTGCAGATCCGCGAGCTCGCCAGCACCGCGCGCGAGTTCGATCCGGCCGAACTCCGCCAGGGGGAGCACTCCCTCGACCAGCCGCCGATCGGCCTGGCGGTGCTGCCGCTGGTGCTGGTCATCGGGGTCAACCTGCTGATGACCGCGGTCATCCTGCCGGCCATGGACACCGATTTCCTGGCCGAGGATCGCTGGGGCGGCAGTTCGATTTCCAGCGTCGGCGGGGTCTGGTCGGTGGCCACGGCGCTGCTGGTCGGTTCCATCGTGCTGGTCGCCTTGAACTGGTCGCGCCTGCCCAAGCTGCGCGACAGCGTCGATGCCGGGGCCAACGCTTCGGCCCTGCCGGTGTTGAGCGTGGCCAGCCTGGTTGGCTTTGGCGCGGTGGTTGCGGCCATGCCGGCTTTCGAAGGCGTGCGTGAATGGGTGCTGGGCATCGGCGGCGGGCCGCTGGTCTCGCTGGCAATGGCGACCAATATTCTGGCCGCTCTGACCGGTTCGGCCTCGGGCGGCATGACGATTGCACTGGAGGCGCTTGGCCCGACCTACATGGAGATTGCCTCTGCCACGGGGCTGAATCCTGAGTTGCTGCACCGTGTGGCGGTGATTGCCTCGGGCTCTCTGGACAGTCTGCCGCACAACGGAGCGGTGGTGACGATGCTGGCCGTTTGCGGCTGCTCGCATCGGGAGAGCTACCTGGATGTCGTGATGGTGGCGGTGGTTGGGGCGTTGCTGGCTTTGGCTGTGGTGATTGGGTTGGGGAGTTTGTTTGGGTCTTTTTAGGGTTTTGGGGGGTCATCAGGCAGAGGGCCTTGCGGCCGAGGCTGGAGGTTTGTCGACCGCCTGATCGGCGGTCGATTCCCTCAAGTGCTCGGTCCAGGCGGGGTCCGCCGAACTCGCTCCGCGCCCTTTGGGCGCTACGCACAGACATGCGGCGGCCCTTTTTCCGCCTGGCCCTGCGCTCTTTCGGCTGCACCTACAGCCTCGGCCGCAAGGCCCTCTGCCTGATGCCGCAGTTTGGGAGTTGGATTTTGCTTTTTTCGGCTGATTGATTCGGGAGGCTGCGTGGTGAGCGGATGCCGGATAATGCGGGTATGAGACCGGATACGGATCCTGTTGATGCCTCGGCAAGTGCCGCTTCGCTTTTGGCGGCGTCTCCGCTCAGTGTGGTCAAGATTGGTTCTTCGCTGCTGGTGGGGCGTGACGGGCGGTTGCGTCGGGGCTGGATGGCGCGGCTGGCGGGGCGTTTGAATCAGTTGCCCGGCGCGGTTGTGCTGGTTTCTTCCGGTGCTATTGCGATGGGGCGGGGGGCGATCGGGCTGGAGCGGCGGCCTCGATCGCTGGCCGAGGCGCAGGCCGCTGCCGCCGTTGGGCAGATTCATCTGGCCGGGGCCTGGACGCAGGCCTGGGCTAAGCAAAAGCGTTCGGCCGCCCAGATCCTGCTGACCCTGGGTGATCTCGAGCAGCGCCCCCGCTATCTGAACGCCCGCGCCACTCTGGAAATGCTGATCGAGCGCGCTGTGGTGCCGGTGGTCAACGAAAACGACACCGTGGCGACCGAGGAAATCCGCTTCGGCGACAATGACCGCCTGGCCGCGCGGGTGGCTCAGCTGGTCGGCGCGCGGCTGCTGGTCCTGCTCAGCGACGTGGACGGGCTCTACAGCGCCGATCCGGCCGTCGATCCCGAGGCTCGGCATATCCCGCTGGTTGATCGACTCACGCCCGAAATCCAGGCGCTGGCCGGTGCCGCGGGTGCGGCCGGTCTGGGCACGGGCGGCATGCGCAGCAAGCTCGACGCGGCGCGAATCGCCACCGATGCCGGGGCCGAAGTCGTGCTGACTTCGGGACTGGCGCAGGATCCCATCGGGGATTTGCTGGACGGCGGTCCGGCCACCGTCTTTCGGGCCGGAATCAAGCCGCTGGCGGCGCGCAAGCGCTGGCTGCGCGGCCTGCAGGAGCCGCGCGGTGAGCTGCGGCTCGACGCCGGCGCGGTTGCCGCGGTCAAGGGCGGAGCCAGCCTGCTGGCGGTGGGTGTGCGTGAGGTTCGCGGCGCGTTCGGGCGCGGCGATCTGGTGCGGTTGGTTGGACCGGACGGCGTTTGTGGCCAGGGTTTGTGTGCCTACGAGTCGAATGAGGCTGGGCGCATCACGGGCCTGGCCAGCGAGCGCATCGCTGATGTTTTGGCTGAAGCCGGGCGTGGGCCGATGGTGCATCGGGACGATCTGGTGCTGTTTTAACTGCGAGGTTGATTAAGACTTTTAACCGCAGATGAACGCGGATGAACGCAGATAAAAGTGATTTGAGGTAAGAAGGGCAGAAAGTCGATGAGCGAGAGTCACGAGCAACTGATTGAACGACTGGGTCGGGCGGCGCGGTCTGCGGCGCGGGGGCTGGCTGAAGCGCCGGAGGTGCAGCGCAATGCGGCGCTGAAAGCGTCGGCGGCGATGGTGCGGCGATCGGAAGACGCCATTCTGGCGGCGAATCAGCAGGATCTGGTTGCCGGCAAGCAGCGCGGGCTTTCGGCGGCACTATTGGATCGCCTGCGCCTGGATGAGACGCGACTGGAAGCCATTGCGGCCGGGTTGGAGGCGATTGCGGAATTGCCCGATCCGGTCGGCCGCGAGCTGGCGGAATGGACGCGGCCGAACGGCCTGCGCATTCGGCGCGTGGCGGTGCCGATCGGGGTGATCGGCGTGATCTATGAGTCGCGGCCCAATGTCACGGCCGATGCCGCCGGTCTGTGCCTGAAATCCGGCAATGCGGTGATCCTGCGCGGCGGCTCGGAGGCCGTGCACAGCAACCGCGCCCTGCACGCCGCGCTGATCGCCGGGCTGGGCGAGGCGGGCTTGCCGGAAACCGCCGTCCAGCTTCTGCCGACCCAGGACCGCGCCGCCGTCGGCGCGCTGCTGGCCGCGCACCGCTGGCTGGACATGGTCGTACCCAGAGGCGGCAAGAGCCTGGTGGCGCGCGTGCAGCAGGACGCCCGCGTGCCGGTGCTGGCCCATCTGGACGGCAACAACCATCTCTACATCCACAGCGAAGCCGATGCCGCCATGGCGGTCGAGGTAACCGTCAACGCCAAGATGCGGCGGACCGGCATCTGCGGGGCGCTGGAAACCCTGTTGATCGACAAGGCAGGTCTGGACCTGGTGCCGGCGCTGGTCGATGCGCTGAGCGAACGCGGTTGCGAACTGCGAGCTGATGAAACCCTGCAAACGCTGGACGCTCGATTCAAGGCTGCCAACGAGGCCGACTGGGCCACGGAATATCTCGAACCCGTGCTGGCCTTGAAAGTGGTTGATGGGCCGGCGGCTGCGCTGGATCATATTGCGCGTTACGGCTCCGGCCACACCGACGGGATCATTACGCAGGACTTGGCCGTGGCCGAGGATTTTCTGGCTCGTCTTGACAGCGCGATTGCCGTGCACAATGCTTCAACCCAGTTCGCCGACGGCGGCGAGTTCGGTTTCGGCGCCGAAATCGGCATCGCCACCGGACGCCTGCACGCGCGCGGTCCGGTGGGCGTGGAGCAGTTGACGACCTTTCAATACCGGGTGTTCGGCTCGGGGCAGACGAGGCCCTGAATGTCCATGCGAGACCTCAAACTGGCAATCGCCTTCAGCATGCTGCTCGGTGCGACTGTCCCGGCGTATGCGGCAGAGCTGGAAACCGCCAGCGGCACGGTTGAGCAGCTCACGCGTGTCGACACCCTTGGGGCCGAGGCTGATCCGCTATTGCTGATGCAATTCACCGACGGCCGGCATTTTTTCTTCCCCGGCATCGAGCATCTGCCTGCCGGCGGTGGCGTCAAGGTCGAAGTAGATTACCTGCCCACCGATGATGACGGCGAAATCCCCGAAGCCTGCGGCGCCCGCCTACTCGGCGTGCCGATCGAGGTGGACGGCGAGGAGCAAATACAGACCGCCCGCCGGCCGGTCACGATCTTTGCCAGTGAATCGGAGGACTGCCTTTAGCGATAGGGAGTGGTGGCCGGCGCGGTATGGTGCCGCCGGATTGCTCTATTGGGAGTTTTAGGTGGCCGGCGGGGTGTGGTGCCGCCTTTCCGCTCGCCAAGGGGCTTTACGCGTTCTGAGATGGGGCGGATTGGTTGGCGCCCTGGTGCCACTGAAACTCCCTCTCTGCAGCTTGCAAATTCAGCGGTTTCGAATGATGTCCGTGCCTCTGATGAATGCGGCTGAGAATCTGCCCGCCGCCGAGCCCCTTGGCGGGCGGAAAGGCAACACCACACCCCGCTGACAGATTGGGGGAGGTTGAAGGATGGGCCACTCCAAACATCCTGCTTGCACTGGTCTTGGAGTTGACCCGGGAATTCGACGAGCCACCCACAAAACCCTCAGCCTATGGCACCGGGGGGTGTTGGCTGCCTTCGGGCCGGGCGCGGCGCGGCGGGGCCACGAAGCAAGCCGATTGATCAGTTGGCAAGCAGCCTTCCCGAAGCCGATTCCACGGCAGTTTTCCAGTAAGCAAGTCGTACCGGCACCCAGGAGCCGGCCAATCCGCAGCCTGCACAGAAGTCGTTCGCCGCGCCCGGCCCGAAGGCAGCCAACATCCCCCGGTGCTCGATGCCCACTACGCCAAAAAGGACTTGACGCGCCACGGAGCAAACCCTAAAAAAACCGAT
>CAZUTZ010000133.1:0-7375 GCA_964623655.1 uncultured Wenzhouxiangella sp. | reverse complement strand
TCCACGAGGTCAGGTTGATGTCGGGCTCTTCGTGTTCGTCGTCCTGCAGGCGCATGACAATCCTCCCGCGCTATCTTGCGTCGCCGCGGGGATACAGACGCTGGCGGCTGATCTGTCCGTGCTCGATGGCCTGCAGCAGCTGCAGCGCCTGGGCCTCCATTTGCAGCACGTAGTCGCGCACCAGGCCACGGAAATAGCGGTAAAAGAAAAAAGTCGGGATGGCCACGGTCAATCCGGCCGCCGTGGTGATCAACGCCTCGGATATACCCCCGGCCATTTCATTGGGGTCGCCGACGCCGTGCACGAGGATGGCGCTGAAAACGCGAATCATGCCGATGACCGTGCCCAGCAGCCCGAGCAGTGGCGTGATGCCGGCGATCGTGCCCAGGGTGTTCAAAAAGCGTTCCAGACTGTGGACCACCTGGCGACCGGTATCTTCGACCGCCTCTTTGATGATTTCGCGCCGTCGATCGCGATGCTCCAGGGCGGCCGCCAGTACCCGGCCCAGGGGAGAGCTCAACCGCAGCTGCTCGATATGCTTTTGATCGAGCTCTTCCTGCGCGGCCCAGCGCTGGACCTGGTCGGGCAGCCCGGGCGGCAGCACGCGGCTGCGTTTCAGGGCCACGAAGCGCTCCAGAATGATCGCCAGAGCGATCACGGAGCACAGCACGATGGGCACCATCAGCCAGCCGCCGGCGATTACGATTTCAAGCATTCAGTAGTCGGCTCTGTTCATCGTCTCCGCGAATGATAACGGGTTTGCCTTGTGCCGGAGCCGCTGCAGCTTTCAGGGGCAGGCCCGGCGTGGCAGCCAGAATCGGTGACGCTGCCCCATTTCCGTGGATAAGCTGACGCCACCGTCGGGGCTCAATTCGACCGTCACCGCGCCGCAGGCCGCCGTCGAGACCAGACGCGCCTGTGCCTCGGTCAAACGGGCCTTGAGCTCGGCATGAGGCCGATCAAAACGGTCGAAGTGCCTGACCGAAGCCAGCGCCCATTGCGGTTGCACTGCAGCCAGAAAGTCCGTTTCCCCCCCACGCCGATGACCGCCGGCACCGAGCACCAGGATGTCGGCGGACAGATCGCTGGACTCCCGCAGCAAGCGCCGCTCCACTTGTCCATCCACACCGCCGCTGAACAACACCGCGCCACCGGGCCCGGCAACACGCACGACACAGGCACTGTTGTCCCCGAGCGGCGGCAGACCGGGTGATGGATGCAGGAAACGAACTTCGTAAGCGCCGAGCGTCCAGAACTCCCCGGCCAGGCACGGCGTGCCCTCCAGGCCAGGAACGAAGCGCGTGCGCTCCGCCGGCGCAAGCGCCAGGGCGGTTTCCAGTCCCCCGGCATGGCCTCGATGATCGCGCGCCACGATCAGACCGTCCAGCGCCTGCTCACCCGTGTTCAAGCCCTGACCTGCCAGCAAGCGCTTGAGCAAGTCGCTCCCTTCTCCGTCGCCGGGGCCGGTGTCGTAAAGCAGTCGCTGCCCGCCGGACTCCAGCAGCACGGCCTGGCCGTCGCCGACATCGAACAGGGTCAAACGCAGTGTGTCTGCCGACAGAACCGGTGTTTGCGGGAACAGCAGGGGCAGCAACAGCAGCAGCCCGAGCCAGCGCGCCGGCCAGCCGGGCGGCGCGATCAGCCAGAGCGCGCCCAGGGCGGCCACAATCATCGCCGGCAAACCGCCGGCCACGACTCGCTGATAGCTCCATGCCAACCCGTCGATCCAGTTCAGCCCCGACAACAGTGCGTCCACGCCCAGACCCGCCAGGCCCAGCACCGGGGCAGCCGGCAATCCCAGCATCATCAGCACCAGCGCCAGAAGCAGCAGGGGCAGGATCCAGAACCCAACCAGCGGAATGGCAAACAGGTTCGACGGCAGCGCGGCCGGAATCAGCTGCTGGAAAACACCCACGTTGAGCGGCAGCAGGCCGACCGCGAGCACGAGTTGGGCCACCAGCAAGGCGCCGAGCCAGCCGCCGACCGGCCGACCCGGCCGCCAGGCGAACGCCCAGATCAATACGGCCACGGCCCCGAAGGACATCCAGAATCCCACGGCCAGAACAGACAGCGGGTCCAGCAAAATTACCGCCAGCAAGGCCAACAACAGGGCGTGGGCCGGGCGAATTCCGCGCCGGATGGACAAGGCAAGCCCGGCGACCGTCAGCATGATCAGGGCGCGGATGGTCGGCAGCGTCCAGCCGGCAAGCGCCGCGTAAGCAGCAGCCGCGAGCAGACCGCACAATACCGCCGTCCGCCGCCGGTCCAGGCCGGCAATCCATGCGCCAATCGGACTCAGCAGCAGGCCGCCGAGCAGACCGAACATCCCGGCGACCATGCCGACGTGCAGGCCTGAAATGGCCAGCAGATGCGCCGTGCCGGTCTGTCTGAGCAGCGCGGATAGCTCCGGATGCATGGCGGAGCGGTCAGCCAGCCCAAGGGCACGAAACAGGGCGGCTGTTTCCAGGCGCAGGGTCTCGCCCTGCAGGCGCTCGGCCAGATATTGCCGCAACCGGTCGACTTGCCCGCGATTGCGCCCTTCTTCGACCAGGCGGACATGCTCGACCACCGTGGCACTGGCGCCGATGCGCTGACTCAGCAAATGACGATAGCGGTCCGGACCGCCGGGGTTGAGCCGGCCGTGCGGCGGCTGCAGACGCAGGTCGAATTCGCGGATCTGTCCGGGCTGCAGGTATTCCGAGGGACGAAACCAGCGGGCTTCAATTCGAGACGGGAGTCGGACTGTATGCTCACCTGCCGGGCGCAGCCAGAAGCGCACCGACTGCCCGCGATGCTCCGGCAAACCGGTGATGACCCCGCTGACCCGAACCACTTCGTCGGCACGACCCTCCGGCCACTGCTGCGCCATCTGCCAGTGGGCATGGAGCAAAAACCAGGCCGCTCCCAGGGCGAAAGCGGCCGGCCAGCGCCAGGCGGGCCATTTGAACGCCGGAATCAGGACTGCGGCCAGCGGCGCCACCGCCCACAGGCCAGGCAATGCCGGCGTGAGCGCTGCGATCAACGCGCCGAAGGTAAAAGCCAGGCCCAGCCGCCAAAGCACCCTGCCCTTACCTCCCTGCGATCCGCCCGGCGGTTAGCCTAAACCAAGCCAGGCGCAGGCGCCAGCGGCACTATCGGGCCATTGCCTCGGCCGAGCTACGGCTGGCCTAATTCAGCCACCAGAACCCCGCATTCAGCGCCCAGGCGAAACTGACCCAGGCAAGATACGGCACCATCAGCCAGAACCCCGCCTTGGAGATCGGCCGGAAGTGCAGCATGCAGACCAGAATCGCGGCCCACATCAAGGTGATTTCGACCAATGCCAGACCAGGCGCCTGAAGACCGAAGAAAAACAGGGTCCACAAAGTATTCAGGACCAGCTGAATGAACCACCAGGCCATGGCCCGCGAGCGCAGACCGACCCGGCGCCAGACCAGCGTGGCAGCCACCGCCATGCAGACATAAAGCACGGTCCAGGCCGGTCCGAACAGCCAGTTCGGCGGCGTGAAAAACGGACGATTCAGGCTGTCGTACCACTCACCGGGCCCGAACAGGATACCGGGCGTCGACGCCGCGAAGCTCAGGATGAGAAAAATCAGCAGCCCCAAACTGCTGATCAGCCGACCGGGTGGCTTGTGCATGAATCATTATCTCCCTGGTGAGGTGTGCTTGCCCGTCCGGCAGGGTAAGGCATGAAAACAGAAACGGCGAGCCCGGACGCCACCCGCAAACTCATTCCAGCGGCTGAAATCCTCCGCCCGTCATTTCCATGCAGCGGTCCATGCGACGCGCCAGCTGCCGGTCATGCGTGACCAGCACGATGCTGGTCTGGAATTCCCGGTTCAGCTCCAGCATCAGATCATAAATCTGGCCTGCGTTGACCTCATCCAGATTGCCGGTGGGCTCATCGCCGAGCACGCAGGCCGGCTGATTGATCAGGGCACGAGCCACTGCCGCGCGCTGGCGTTCGCCGCCGGAAAGCTCGCCGGGCTTGTGGTCGAGCCGCCGGCCCAGCCCCACCCGGTCGAGCAGATCAGCCGACCGTCGACCGGCTTCGGCGGCGTCCATGCCGCGAATCAGGAGCGGCATGGCCACATTTTCCAGCGCGGTAAACTCGGCCAGCAGATGATGAAACTGGTAAATGAAGCCGAGATAGCGATTGCGTATCTCGGCGCGTCGGCGCTCATCGGCCCGCGCCATGTCGTTGCCGGCGACCATCACCTGCCCGGCGGTGGGCTGGTCCAGGCCGCCCAGCAGATGCAGCAAGGTGCTTTTGCCCACGCCGGAAGCGCCGACAATGGCCACTCGCTCTCCGGGCTGGACCTCGAAATCGACCCCGGTCAGTACCCTGACCTCGGCCGGCCCCTGACGGAAGGTCTTGGCCAGACCACGACAGGCAATCACCGGCGCCTGACCCTGTTCCGCGCTACTCATAGCGAAGCGCCTCCACCGGCTCGGTTCGCGACGCGCGCCAGGCCGGATAGATCGTCGACAGCAGCGACAGAACCAGCGCCAGTGAGGCAAAGCGGAACACATCGCTCATGCGCAGATCGGAGGGCAGATCGCTGATGTAGTAAACCTCGGCCGACAGGAATTCAATACTGAGCAGGTTCTCGACTGCCCCCACCACCGATTCCACGTTCAGGGCGAGCACGATCCCGAGAATCACGCCGATCACCGTGCCGATCACCCCGATCAAAGAGCCCTGAACCATGAAAACCGCCATCACCCGGCGTGGCGACAAACCCATCGTCTTCAGAATCGCGATATCAGCCTGTTTGTCGGTGACCACCATCACCAGCGTGGAGATGATGTTGAAAGCCGCCACCGCAATGATCAGCGACAGGATAATGAACATCACGGTTTTTTCAGTCTGCACGGCGCGGAAGAAGTTGGCGTGCTGCTGCGTCCAGTCGCGGATCTGGAAAAACCCCGGCAGATCGGCGCTGAGTTCACGGGCAATCCAGCGCGCCCGCATCATGTCGTCAAGCTTCAGCCTGATTCCGCCGATGTCGTCGCCCAGGCGAAACAGACGCTGGGCGTCTTCGAGATGAATCAGGGCCAGCGCCGAGTCGTATTCGTGCACGCCGGCCTCGAACAGCCCACTGACTTCGAAGCGCCGCACTTGCGGGACGACGCCCGCCGGGGTGGCCCTGATTTCAGGGGCAAAAATCGTGATCGAGTCGCCGGGACCGACCCCCAGGCGATTGGCCAGGCCCACGCCCAGGACGACCTGCCAGCGCCCGGGCTCCAGATCGCCCAGTTCGCCATGGCGCATCATGTCCAGGATCCGGGCTACTTCCGGCTCGCTGGCCGGATCGATGCCGCGAATCATCGCCCCACCCGTGCGGCGTCCTCGCAGCATGGTTTCCTGCTCGACAAACGGCGCCGCGCCGAGGACTCTGGGATGATCGCGGGCCTCGAGCACAACATCGCGCCAGTCCGGAAAACGCCCGTCGAAGCCCTCGATCGTGGCGTGAGAGATCATGCCCAGGATGCGCTCGCGCAATTCGCGCTCAAAGCCGTTCATGACGCTGATCACCGTAATCAGCGTCATGACGCCAAGCGCGATGCCGGCCATGGAAATCAGGGAAATGAAGGAAATGAAGTGATTGCGGCGCTTGGCGCGCAAATAGCGCAGGCCGACATACAGGGGCATGGGTTGATACATCAGCCGGCCTTGTTCAGCGTGATTCCGACCTGACACGAAGCGCGGCGAGCACTTCGGCCAGTTCAGTCGGCAGGGGTGCATTGAAAACCCGCCCGTCGGGCTCGGGCAGCGCCAGGAAATGGGCATGCAGGAACAGTCGTTTCAGACCTTCCGGCGCCTTATCGCTGGCATAGCGCTCGTCGCCGGCCAGCGGATGCCCAAGGGCAACGGCATGAGCGCGAATCTGGTGCGTGCGACCGGTTTCAATCCGGACTTCGACGTAGGTATAGCCGGGCAGCCGCTCCAGCACGACAAAATGGGATACGGCCCGCTGGCCGTCTTCGGCAACGATGACCCGGTGCTGTCCGCTGCCGTCGCGAATTTTCTTCAGCGGTTGGTCAACCGTCATGACGTCGTCGGCCAGCGCGCCATGAAGCAGTGCCAGATAGCGTTTTTCGACCCGACGTTCGGCAAAATCGCGCTGCAGTTTGACCAGGGCCTGGTGATGCCGGGCCAGCATCAGCACGCCGCTGGTCGGCCGGTCCAGCCGGTGGACCGGCCGCCAGGCCGAGTCAATACGCTCAATGATATCCATCAGCCCGAACGACAGGCCGCTGCCACCATGAATCGCCAGACCGGAGGGCTTGTCGATGATCACGAAATCCTTGTTCTGCTCGATGATGCGGTTGCGAATACGCGCGATCCAGTCATCGGGGATCGGGCGGGTCCCGGACGGCTGAGTCGTAACGGGCGGAAGTCTGACCTCATCGCCCGCAGCGAGTTTCTTCATCGGCTTGGCGCGTCCGCCGTTGACTCGTACCTGCCCGGTGCGCACCAGCCGGTAAATCGCGCTGCGCGGGATACCTTCCAGACAGCCGCGCAGGAAGTTATCCAGGCGCTGGCCGGCGCGATCCGACGGTACCCGGACATGTCGAACACTGGTGTTCGTGGAACGCTGACTCATCGGGAATCGAGGCTATCCGTGACGGCATATGAGTGGTAAGATAGCAGGGTTGAGGCAAGCCGTTGGATGTACACCAGACATTCCCCGGCGCTGGCGCTGCCAGGGCAAAACTTCCCGAAGCGCGGACTCGACAAATGCTCTGATTCAAGCCGATGGCCGAGCCGGTGTGGCACCGGGCGTCGGTGGGCCATGATGTCAACACTTCATGTTTTGGCGTTGAATGTAGCCCCCTAATCCTAGGTGACCGACTCGCCGTCGGTCTTTAACGAATATTGAGAGCCAGTTCTCGGCTGCCAGGGTTACCTGACCCGATGCGCCGAAACCGGACCAGAAGACAAATGACCGCGCAAGACGTTGCTCGTTTTGGCCGGCCCGGGTAATTTTTGCCCCGAGCAGCACGCCCAATGCGTGCCGCGACCGGCGCCGGCTGGAAGCACTGCGGGGTCCCACCGCCGACAGGCGTCGCCCATGGTTGGCCGACGTTCGCGCAAGCGCTTTGGCGTTTCGTTCTTCACCGGTTTCAGGCCGTCCCGACGGCCGGAATGGCGAAGGAATTGCGACAATGAAGCGCATGCTGATCAACGCGACGCAACCCGAAGAGTTGCGCGTGGCCATTGCCGATGGCCAATCCCTCATCGATCTCGACATCGAAGTTCCCGCCCAGGAACAAAAAAAATCCAACATCTACAAAGGCCGAATCACGCGAGTCGAACCCAGCCTCGACGCCTGCTTTGTCGAGTTCGGCTCGGAGCGGCACGGTT
>CAZUTZ010000132.1:0-7451 GCA_964623655.1 uncultured Wenzhouxiangella sp. | reverse complement strand
CTGGCTTCGGAGTCGATCAGGAACTGGCCCGAGACGACCACGGTTTCGCCGGCTTCCAGGCCGTGGAGGATTTCGGTGAATTCGCCGGACTCGATGCCGGCATGAACGACTCGCGCGCTGAAACGCTGCTCGTCGTCCTGCACCACGACGCGTTCCTCGGTGCCGGTGCGAATCACGGCTTCGGTCGGGACATACAGCACATCCTCGCGCGCCGGGCCTTCGATCTGCACGTTCGCCCAGTCGCCCACCCGCAGTGAGCCGTTCGCGTTTTCCAGCACGATGCGGGCGCGCGCCGTACGCGTGGTTGGATCAAGCTGCGGGTAGACCAGATCGATCTCGCCGTGCAGGTCTTCACTCGGCCGGCTGGTCATTTGAGCGTGGGCATGCTGCCCGGTCGAGAGCGCCTGCATCCGCTCGCCTGCGACTTCGGCAATCAGCCAGACGCTGGATTCGTCGGCCAGTTCGATCATGTCCACCCCGGGCTGGACGAAGCTGCCGGGACGGATGTAGAGTTCGGCCACATAGCCGCCGCGCTGGGCGTACCAGGGCACCCAGGTCATGGCGCTGCCGTCGTCGCGAATCCGGTCGATGACCTCGGGCTGAACGCCCAGCACTTCCAGGCGTTTCCGGGTGGCTTCGATCTGGCTCTGGTTGCCGGCGCGAACCGCCTGCAGGAATTCGTCCTGGACGTTGACCAGTTCCCGGGAGTAGAGCGTGAACAGGCGCTGGCCGGCGCGCACCCCTTCGCCCCGGCTGGTCACGTCGACATCGCCGATCCAGCCCTCGGTGCGGGGTGTGAGTCGGGCCAGCGAGGATTCGTCGACCTCGATCCGGCCCAGGGCATGGATCGGCTGCTCCAGGCGGCCGCGCTCGACGGAGGCCGTGCGCAGGTTCATGGCCTGCTGAATGGCCGGATGAATGCTGACGGTCGCCGCGCCTTCGTCATCCTGGCGCCGCGGCACCAGGGCCATGCCGCAGATCGGGCAGCGATCCGGGCCGTCGCGAACAATCTGTGGGTGCATGGGGCAGATGTACTGCGTGGCATCTTCCCGACTCAGCATCTGATCGACGACGTCTCCTTCGTCGTCGTGATGCTCATGAGCTTGGTCGTGCTCGTGGTGGTCGTGCTCGTGGTGATCGTGGTGGTCATGATCGTGATGGTCACGATCGTGATGATCGTGACCGCCGTGAGTCTCCTGGATCTCTCCGCATCTGAGCATGCTCGCGCCGAAGTACGGGTTGACGATCTCCGGATCGCGCTGCAGCCAGTAAGCGCCCTCGAAATCGAAGGCCATGGGGCAGTAAGCGCGCTTGAGCGGGCCGGGATAGCCGGTATCCACCGCGGCGGCTTCCAGCGCAGTGCTGAGCGGCTGTAGCTGTTCGCGAAGTGCCTGGATGTCGGCATCCTCGCGCGCCATGATGCCCAGCGGCTCGGTCATCGAATCGCGACGCTCTAGCCAGGAATCCTCGCTGGAGTCGATCTCGTGCAGCGCCTGATCCATCTGCCGTGCCGCAGCACGGGCAGTCGAGACGTCGTCATCGGCCAGCGCCGCGGTCAGGGCCATGTAGGCCGAAATCGTATCCTCCAGGTCAACCGAAGGATCCTCGGCATGGGCAGGCATTGCCGCCCAGTTGCTCAGCGTCAGGATGAATGTGCAGCACAGGGCCGCGATGGTTTGATGCATTTTCATGATGGGTCCTCGTTGGTCAGGGCGGCGATCCTGGCGATGGCGCCAAGGAGTCGCTCGCGGGTATCGATCAGATCGAGCTCCAGCTCGAACAATTGCAGACGGGCACGGATCAGTTCATCGAAGGTGGCGCGGTCGGCCTGGTAGGCCGACGAAGTCGCTTCCAGCGCCTCCCGGGCCTGGGGCAGAACGTCGTTTTCGAGCAGGCGACGGCGCTCCACCAGCCGTCGCCTTGATGCGATCTGCTCTTTCAGCTGCCCGCTCAAGCGCTGCTTGATGGCCTGCGCCTGGGCTTCTTCGGCGTCGCGGTCGGCCAGGGCGGCGTCCAGGCGACGATCCTGCCGGTTGCCGGTAAACAGCGGCAGGCTGACGCTGGCCATCACGAACAACTTGTCCGACATGCGCCCGCCCATGGGGTCGTTGCCGCGCTGATGGGCATAACCGGCATCAAGCATCCATTCCGGCCGGTAGGCCTGGCGCGCGATTTCGGCTCCCAGTTCACCGACTTCGATCCGCGTCCGGGCCGCGTCCATTTCCGGGTGATCCGCTACCCGGGTTTGGGCTTCGCCAGCACCCGGGCTGGGCCCAGACCAGTCGGGAAGTGTCGGTGATGAGCTGTTGGCTTCGATGGGGCCGGTCCAGCGCGCAAGGCGGGCCAGGGCCTCGTCGACGGCGGTTTCAGCATCGAGAAGGCGGCGCTCCATCAGGATCAGCTCCAGACGCGCCTGGCTTTCGTCCTGCTGCCGGGCGGTGCCCGCGGCGAAGCGTCGCCGGGTCAGGTCGACCAGGCTTTCGAGTTGTTCGATCATGCGGTCGACCCGAACGGCTGATTCCTGCGCCGCCACCCACTCCAGCCAGGCCAGTCGAGTCTGTAACGCCACGTCCAGCCGACGGGCATTGGCGTCGATTTCGGTCGCCCGTGCCAGCGTTGCACCGCGCTCTCCGCTTAAACGACGAGTGTCGCCGGCCGGAAATCGCTGCCGGATGCCGATGGTGTACATCGTCATCATGTCCGACGAGAACGGATCGTTGATCGGCAGGCCTTCGGCGCCGAGCGTCAGCTGTGGATCGGGCAGGGCGCGATCGGCGATGCCCGATTGTTCCAGGCTTGTGGCGCGCTCACTGAGCTCCCTGAGCCCGGCATCCCTGGCCAGCGCCCGCTCGACGGCCACGTCCACGGGCAGGGCTGTCGCCGGCAGCGGCAACAGCGTGGCGGCAAGCAGGACAATGCCGCCGGAAACGGATTTGGAATACATGAACCTCTCCTGAAGAGATTGCTCCAGTTAACTGGATTTGCTCGAATTATTCGAGCTGGATAGGCGCAAAAACGCCCTGGTCTTCAGGCGGTGTGTTTTGGCGGTCTGAGCAATTGCTCAGGTGCTGGCGAGGGATCGAGGGCAACGAGGGTGGGCACGGCCGGGCCGCGCTCCAGGCTGGTGCCCGGTGCGCTTATGCCAAGCAGGCCGGGCGCAGGCGCGCTGCAGCCGCAGCGGCAATCCAGCCCGCAGCAGTTCGATTGAATTTCAGAAGATTGAATTTCAGAAGCCGGGGCTTCGGACTCGGCCGGATCTGGCTGCGGTGAATGGTGCGGGCAATCATCGTGCATTCCGGCGCTTTGTTCGCTGGCGGGAGCCGGATCCGGTTGCTCAGCGGTGCTCGTGCAGGCATGCGTCGGGAGAGCCGAAGCAATCAGGCTCAGGCACACAACCAGTCTTAGGACGATAGCGCTCCGTTTCATTGAGACGGAAGCTAGCACAAACGGTCGCGAAAAGTCCATCGGGAGAGCATAACGGCGTCGTGGCGGTTTCTCCGGTCTGTTTCGTCAGGCGTTGTCTGAAAATAACGCTCGATGAATGATTCATTAATTGCTGTTATGGTTTGAGGGTTCTCAGGATCGACACAAAGGGAGGAGCGTCGTGAGCTTGCATCCCAGGCAGGAGTGCGGATGATCCGCGCCGAGGGAGTTTCCAAGGTTTTTGGTTCCAATCCTCAGTCGGCTTTGCCTTTGCTGGAACAGGGCAAGACGAAGGAGGAAATCCAGGCCGAGACCGGCCATGTCGTCGGCGTAAGGGACGTCAATTTCCAGGTCGACGCCGGGGAAGTCTTTTGCATCATGGGGCTTTCAGGGAGCGGCAAGTCAACCTTGATCCGCTGCATAAACCGCCTGATCGAGCCGACTGCCGGCCGAATTTTTTTGCAGGGAAATGACGGGGAGCGCGAAATCACCGCCATGAACGACGCCGAATTGCGCGACATGCGCAAGCGCGAAATGAGCATGGTCTTTCAGCATTTCGCCCTGTTTCCGCATCGTTCAGTGCTGTCCAACACCATTTATGGTCTTGATATTCAGCGTCGCAAGGCCGAAGAAAGCCGACAGATCGGCGAAAGGGTGCTGGATATGGTCGGTCTGGGCGGCTGGGAGGAGTCCTATCCGCACGAACTCTCCGGCGGCATGCAGCAGCGGGTCGGACTGGCGCGTGCGCTGGCGACAGAAGCTCGAATTCTACTGATGGATGAGCCATTTTCGGCGCTCGATCCGCTGATCAAGGTCACCATGCAGAAAGAATTGATGCGTATCCAGAAAGATCTGCAGCGCACCATCCTGTTCATCACCCATGATCTCGACGAAGCCATGCGCATTGGCCATCACATCGCCATCATGGACGCCGGTGAGGTGGTGCAGATCGGCACGCCTGAAGAAATCCTGGTCAATCCCAAGACGGACTATGTGGCCAACTTCGTCGAGCATGCCGACCCGACCAATGTGTTAACGGCCGGAACGATTGCATTGCGTTTTGACGAAGAGCACTTCGAACGGGTCGACGACTCCGGAGAGTTGATCTATTACGTCCGCAAAGGTCAGCCGCAAGGCGCCCGTTTCGGCGTGGATCGCGAGCGGCGACTTCAGGCGGTGATTCCGGCCGGCCGACGCGAGCGCGTCGACGTCAAATCGCTCGACAACATCGTCGACCGCGCCGACGAAATCGCGGGCGAAGGCCGCCGCGATGATCTGGCGCTCCGATGTCATGCGCAGGTGGTGTTGCGCACCGTGCTCAAAGGCCGATCCTGCTCGATCGTTCCGACCGCCGTAACCGATGCCGACGGGCGATTAATCGGCGTCATCGACGAGCCGGAGCTGATCCGCGGCATTCTGGACAAGAAAGGGCATGGTGAAAGCGCATCCGAGACTGCAGATGCCACTCAGCCCGTATCTGAGGGAGAGATGGAATCATGAGTGAATTGCTTGAACTTCTTCGCCAGTTGTTCACTGACCCATTCAGTTTGATCGATATTCCAATGCGCCAATGGGTGACCGATGCTGTCAACTGGATCGTCAGCACCTTCCGCGACTTCTTCCGCAGCTACATCAGCCCACCGGTGCGCGGCGTGATGGAGCTCTTTCAGTGGGCGCTCGGTTCAGTGCCGCCACTGGTATTTCTGGCGCTGGCTTATGTCATTGCCTGGCGTGCGGCATCCTGGCGCGTGGGCGTTTTCACCGTGGTTGCTTTCAGCTTCATTGGTTTCATGGGTGTCTGGGATCAGATGATCATCACCCTGTCGCTGATCGCCACGGGCGTTTTCTTCTGCATTCTCATCGGCTTGCCGATCGGTATCCTGTGTTCGCGCAGCGAGACCTTCTACGTCATGGTCCGTCCCGTTCTTGACATCATGCAGACCACGCCGCCGTTCGTCTACCTGATCCCGGCCGTGATGCTGTTCAGCATCGGCAACGTGCCCGGTCTGATTGCAACCATCATTTTTGCCATGCCGCCGATGATTCGCCTGACCTACCTGGGCATCCGGCAGGTCGACCAGCAGTACATTGAGGCGGCGGTCTCATTCGGCTCGACGCCGCGCCAGATCCTGTGGAAAGTTCAGGTTCCGCTGGCTTTGCCGACCATCATGGCCGGCATCAACCAGACCATCATGCTGTCATTGTCGATGGTCGTGATTGCAGCCATCATCGGCGCCGGCGGGCTGGGCCTGGAGGTCTATGCCGGGCTCGAAAGGCTCAATATCGGCCAGGCTTTTGTCGGTGGGATTGCGATTGTTCTGCTGGCCATGGTGCTCGACCGCGTGACGCAGGGGCTGGGCGAGAAGGGACCGGCCAGTCGGGCCAAACAGTCTGAGTAGAAAACGACCGGACGACATCCTCGTGCCGTGACTCTTGCGATCGGAGCTGTTCGTTCATAGGTGTTGATACCATACAGCCGCTAACCCGGAAAATCAGCGACCGCGGCTCGCACTGCACGCCCCTGACCGGGCGCAGTCCCTCGAACCATGTGTGTTCGATCTTTATTCGACGCGCATGCTGGGTAATCGATTTTCCATCCACATCAACATGGGAGTAGAAGAAGCTATGCAGATTCGAACCCTGTTTCATTCCTTCAAACATACCGGTTTGGCCTTCTGCCTGGCCGCCGGCACATCGATCGGCCTGATTGGCCAGGCTGCGGCAGCCCCGGGAGATCAACCTGGCGACGGCGTAACCGTGCGCCCGGCGGTGGCGACCTGGACCTCCGCTATTCCGGTGAGCTTTATTTACGTCGAGCTGCTGGAGGAACTTGGGTACAACGTCGAGACCCCGACTTCGCTGTCGAATCCGGTCGCCTATCTGGCGATCTCAGAGGGTGACATCCACTATTGGCCGCATGCCTGGCTGCCGCTGCATAATGCGCAGCTCCCCGATGGCTTCGATGAAGTCGCCGAAACCTTCGAGCCGCTTTGTGTTGCCTGCGGTATCCAGGGCTATCTCGTGGATGCCCCGACGGTTTCGGAATACGGCATCACCGGCATCATGGACATCCTCGAGAATGACGAACTGCGCGCCATGTTCGACCATAACGGCGACGGTCGCGCCGACCTTTACGGCTGTCCGCCGGGCTGGGGTTGCCACGAAGGCATAAACGACATGATTGAGCGTTTCGACCTCGGCGATCATCTCAACCACGTCGATGCCGGTTACTCGGCCAACTTCGCCGAAGTGTTGTCGCGTATCGATAGCGGTGAGCCCACGCTGTATTACACCTGGGGACCAAGCGCCTGGTTGACTTCGCTGGTTCCGGGTGAAGACGTGATGTGGGTCAACGCCCCCGGTATCGTTGAAGACGAGGCTGAGCGGGCCGAAGGCGTTGAAGGTGCGGTGACCGACCCGATCGAGATGGGTTTTGTCACAGCCGATATTCAGGTCGCGGCCAACAGCGAATTTCTCGAAGAAAACCCGGCGGCTGCGGAGCTGTTCCGCCACGTTCGCGTGCCGCTGGACTGGATCAGCCACGTTGACGAGCGCATCGGTGAGGAAGACCTGACCGACAGCGACGTCCGGCCCATCGTTCGCGAGTGGCTTGAGGCCAACCGCGACCAGGTTGACGAGTGGCTGGCAGCCGCCCGCGCTGCGGCTTCAGGCTAATACCGTAAAAGCCACCACCGCGGGCCTTCGGCCCGCGGTGGTCTCATTTCCCAAACGGTCCGAGTTTTCGTACCACGGGTAAAGCAATACCGGGTCCACGAAAAGTGGCTCCTTAATCCACGACCGACGCCTCCAGCATCCGCCGAATTTCTTCCGGTTTTAGACCTCGCGCGCCATGGCGTGGTGTCTCCCCTGCGCGGCCGTCGAGATCGACAAAGGCGTCAGCTGGGAGACCATCCTGCAATTTTTCCTTTTTGGGCACGAACTGCCATTGTCCGTTTTCTTGTACGAGTTCACCGCGCCCCAGCCCCATCGCCGTACTTGACCGATGGCAGTCCTCGCAGCTTCGTGCC
>CAZUTZ010000131.1:0-7470 GCA_964623655.1 uncultured Wenzhouxiangella sp. | reverse complement strand
CGGCTTCCCGGTAATGCTTGCGCGCACGCAGCCGTTCGCGCTGGGGGCGGAGGTGCTCGGCGGCCTCGTCCTCGACCATCTCCGCGGCACTGTCAGTAACCGACAGTGCGCCTTCGAGGTTGTCGTCGAGCCACAACTGCTCAGAGCGCCCGATTGCGGC
This sequence comes from uncultured Wenzhouxiangella sp., assembly GCA_964623655.1. Lineage (GTDB taxonomy): Bacteria > Pseudomonadota > Gammaproteobacteria > Xanthomonadales > Wenzhouxiangellaceae > Wenzhouxiangella. Next base: position 7,310 of record CAZUTZ010000131.1, on the reverse strand, counting down.
ATCCGCGAGTGCGAGCTCCCCGTCGGAGTCGAGGTTATCCGCCCGCGCAGCGGCCGAGAGCATGGCGATGGCCTGGCGGTAGCGGCCGCTTTCGACCAGCGCTCGGCCGGTCTCTGCCAGCCCGGCACCGGGCGACGACGGTTCGACGGACGGCTCGGGCTCGTGCTCGATCGGCTCGGCGGCTGGTGCATCCACCAGCCCTTCCGGGACGCGCAACTCGGTGCCGGGGGCGACCAGACGCGGCACCGGAATGTCGTTGTAGCGCGCCAGGGCAAAAAACTGCAATGGGTCGTCGAGCTCGCGGCTGGCGACCGCCGAGAGCGACTCACCGGGCTCGATGGTCACGGTCCGGTAGTCTTCCCCCATTAGATCAACGGGGTCGGTCTGAATCTGCTCGAGAAAACGCAGCGCCAGGTTCTGGCCGGGTTTGGCATCGAGAACGCGCAGCAAAATCGCCTCGGCCTGGTCGACCCGCCCGGTCTCGAGACGGTCGATAGCCGCCTGCAACGTGGCCGGAGGCGGGTCGGCCTCGTCTACAGATTCGGCCGTTTCCATAACTTCGGCCTCCTCGTCCGGATCGGCGCCTTCCTCATCGACCGGCAACAACTGGCAGCCGGCCAGCATCAGCGCGACCACCAGCACCAGAAGTTTTCTTGCCAACAGCTGCGCCCCCTTCGGCCGCCCCGTTCCCGGCCTTGCGCTATGGTTCATTGAGTCTCCAGGCAATCAGTTGACCGGTCGCCGCACAAGCGGCGACCGAATGACACATCATAACGGATCGCCCGGCCGGACCGCTTGCCGACGAGGTCACTAATCAGCGAGGCTGAGCCGGCTGACGTTCTGGAAACCGCGCGGCAGCTTGAGCCCGCGCTGGGCGCGCTCGCCCCAGTAGTTTTCGGTATCGGCCCAGGACAGGCGCAGGTAGCGCTGGCCGGCCCAGACCAGGCAGTCCTGCCCGTGGGAGACCACCAGCACGCCGGCGACCCGCTCGCCCTTCTTGCGCGCGGCCGGCGGGATGTTGATGAGCTTGTTGCCCTTGCCCTTGGCCAGTTCCGGCAGCTCGTCGAGGTAATAGGCCAGCAGATGACCAGCGGTGGTCGCACACACGATTACCGCCTCCTCGTCGTCGGTGATCGGCGCGATCGGCAGCACGTCGTGGCCGGCCGGCACGCTGAGCACCTGCTTGCCGGCCTTCTGGCGGGTGTGCAGGTTTTCCAGCCGGGTGACAAACCCGTAGCCGGCATCGCTGGCCAGCAACACGCGCGTGTTCGGCGGGCCGACCGCCAGGCTGCGAAAGACCGCCTTGTCGGGCGGCGAGAAGCGGCTGGTCAGCGGCTCGCCCAGGCTGCGCGCCGAGGGTAGTTCGTGGGTGATGAGCGAGTAGCTGCGCCCGGTCGAGTCGAGGAAGCAGGCTGTCTCGGTGCTGCGCCCCCGCGCTGCGGCCAGGAAGGCGTCGCCGGCACGGTAATTGAGCTCTTCGGCATTGATGTCGTGCCCCTTGGCCGCGCGCACCCAGCCGTTATCGCTGAGCACCACCGTCATCGGTTCAGCGGGCACCAGGTCGGTCTCCTTGAGCGCCTGGGCCGCGCCGCGCTCGACGATCTGCGAGCGGCGGGCGTCGCCGTATTTCTCGGCATCCTCGAGCAGCTCGTCGCGGATCAGCCGGGTCAGCTTTTTCGGCGATTTCAGCGTCGCATCGAGGAACTTGCGTTCTTCTTCGAGCGCTTCCTTCTCGCCGCGGATCTTCATCTCCTCGAGCCGGGCGAGGTGGCGCAGCTTGAGTTCGAGAATCGCCTCGGCCTGTGTGCCGGTCAGCCCGAAGGTTTCCATCAGCACCGGCTTGGGCTCGTCTTCGGTGCGGATGATGCGGATGACCTCATCGATATTGAGGTAGGCGATCAGGAAGCCTTCGAGAACATGCAGCCGGTCGTTGACCCGGTCGAGCCGGTCCTGAAGCCGCCGCGTGACGGTCGCGCGCCGGAAGGCCAGCCACTCGACCAGCAGCTCGCGCAGGTTGCGCACGCCCGGGCGGCCGTCGTTGCCGATGACGTTGAAGTTGATGCGGGTGTTCTTCTCGAGATCCGTGGTCGCGAACAGATGATCCATCAGCGCGTCCAGATCAACCCGGTTGCTGCGCGGCACGATCACCAGCCGGGTTGGGTGCTCGTGGTCGGACTCGTCGCGCAGGTCGCTGACCAGCGGCAGCTTCTTGGCGTGCATCTGGGCCGCGATCTGCTCGAGCACGCGCGCCGGCGAGACGTGGTGCGGAAGCGCGGTGATGATGATGCCCTCGCCCTCGCGCTCCCAGACCGCACGCTGGCGCACGCTGCCGTGGCCGGTCTCGTAGATCGCCTGCAACTCGGCCGGCGAGCTGATGATCTCGCCGCCGGTCGGGAAATCCGGCCCCTTGACGTGCTCGCACAGCTCGGCAACCGTGGTCTTGGGCTTTTCAAGCAGCCGCACGCAGGCGGTGACGATCTCGCCGAGGTTGTGCGGCGGGATGTCGGTGGCCATGCCCACGGCAATGCCCTGCCCGCCATTGAGCAGCACGTTGGGCACGCGCGCCGGCAACAGCTTGGGCTCCTTGAGCGAACCGTCGAAATTGGGCACCCAGTCGACTGTTCCCTGGTCGAGCTCGGTGAGCAGCAGCCGGGCGTAGGGGGCGAGCCGGGATTCGGTGTAGCGCATCGCGGCGAAGGATTTCGGGTCGTCGGCGGAGCCGAAATTGCCCTGGCCGTCGACCAGCGGGTACCGATAGGAAAACGGCTGGGCCATCAGCACCATGGCCTCGTAACAGGCCGAATCACCATGCGGGTGGAACTTGCCGATCACGTCACCGACGGTGCGCGCGGACTTCTTGTGGCGCGAGGCGGCCGACAGGCCAAGCTCGCTCATGGCATAGACAATGCGGCGCTGGACGGGCTTGAGCCCGTCGCCGACATGCGGCAGCGCCCGGTCGAGGACCACGTACATGGCGTAGTCGAGGTAGGCGCGCTCGGCGTAGGTTCTCAGCGGGACCTGTTCGTAGTCCCCGGGTACGGGTTTGATGTCAGTCATGGGGGCGAATTGTCGCCCAGATTCGCCCACCTGACCAGCCCGGCGGGCGGACCGGGCCGGGCTTGCGCGGGATGGTTCAGCTACCGCCGAACAGGAACAGGCCGGCCCCGGTCAGCGTGGCCACGACCATGCCGAAGGCAGCGGCCAGCGCCGGCAGCGGCAATGCCCCGACGGCGGCCACCGGAACCTCGGCATCCGGCCGGCTGCCCGAAGGCAGGCGGCGCTCGGTGGAGGCGCGCAACACCGAAAGCATGCGCTCGATGGTCTGTTCCCCGAAATGATAGGGATTGAACTCCGAAAGCCCTTCGCGCCGGAGCTCGTCGCGAACCTCGCGGTCGACGGTCAGGTATTTCATCGCCCACAGGCGAAACTGGCGCTCGACCACCGGCCGGGTCTTGAGCAGCGTGACGTCACTGTGGCGCGTATCGCGGCGAATGGTTTCATACAACGCCTCGACAGCCTCGCGCTGGCCTTCCAGGCACTGGAAGAAAAAGCCATCTCCATAGCACAGCACGCCACCAATACTCCGGGGTGCGTTGTTGCGGCGGGATTGGGTCAGGATGCGGGCGACATCGGTCTCGATTCCGCTCTGCCCGTCAGCGCGGCTTACGCGCGCGCGGCTGGCGTAGACGAGCTGGATCAGATCGCTCATGGGTCAAAACCCCGATATAGTGAAAATAACGGGGCAATGGTAGTCCGAGCGATCGAAAATACGGTGAACGGCGCGCGCACGCGCCGTTCACGGCAACGCCTCGATCAGCGCTTGACGAACTTCAGGGTAAAGCGGTCGCTCTCGCCAATCTCGCGGTACTTGTCGCGCTCGGCCTCGTCGCCGCGCAGCGACGGCGGCAGCGTCCAGACACCCTCGGGATGGTCGGCGGTGTCGTCCGGGTTGGCGTTGATTTCACTGTGCTCGGCCAGGCGGAAGCCTTCCGACTCCAGCACGCCCACCACCCAGCTCTGCTTGACGTAACCCGAGCGGACTTCCGGGTCGGCTTCATGGTCTTCGGGCAGACGGTGGCTGACCACGCCGAACACCCCGCCGCGCTTGAGCACGGCATGCGCGGCCTGGGCCACGTCGCGGAAGGTATCGTCACGCTTCCAGCTATGCACATTGCGGAAGGTCAGCACCATATCGGCCGAGCCATCCGGACCGAGTTCGGTCTTTTCCGGCGGGTTGAAATCGACCAGCTCGATGTCGCCGAAGCGCTCGGTGTCGGCGATGCGTTCTTCGTATTCACCGCGAATGCGGCGGTAGAAATCCGGCACATCGTCGCCGTCGAGATCCCAGTGGGCAGCGATCAGCTTGCCTTCCTCGCGCAGATACGGGCCGAGAATCTCGCTGTACCAGCCGCCGCCGGGCGAGAGTTCTACGACCGTCATGTCGGGCTCGATACCGAAGAAGGTCAGGGTCTCGTAGGGGTTGCGGTACGGGTCGCGCTCGGCCTGGGCTTCGGGCCGATCAGGGCTGGCGATGACCTCCTGGAGACGCTCGTCGGCCAGTGCCGGGGCCGAAAGCAGCGGCAACAGCAGCAGGGAAATCAGGCTCTTGTTGTTCATGGGCAAATCACCTCTTGGTTAGGAAAGACGGACAACGATCCGGAACAGCGCATGCCCGCTGCTGGCGTACTTGCGCTCGAACGGGCTGACCGGCTCGGTGGCCTCGAACAATACCACTTCGACCGGGGCCGCTCCGGCCAGTTCGAGCGCACGGGCGAATTCGCGGGCGTAGACCTCGAAGTTGGTGCGAAGCTCCAGCTCCCCGCCCAGCGCCAGCAGATCCGGAAAAACCGGATGGCCATGCCAGCGGCGCTGCAGATGGCCGGGCTTGGGCCAGGGATTGGGATAAAACAGGCAGTGATGATCCAGCCGCCAATCAGCCGCACGGGCCAGACGCCAGAAATCGGCCAGCTCGGCGCGCACCAGGCGTGCGTTGTCGGGCAACCGGGGGGCACGCCCCAGCCGGGCGGCCGAGCGGTCGATGCCGATGACCAGCGCATCGGGATGGCGCCGGGCCAGCACGGCGGTCGACTCCCCGGTGCCGCAGCCGGCATCCAGTACCAGCGACCCGGCCGCCGCAGCCGCCTCGGCAAGCCCGTCGAACGCCGCACGCGTATGCCCGCGCACCGGCTGGCGCCAGGCCTCGGCAAGGTGACGGCGCACCGTCGCATCGAGCTTCGGGTGAAGACCGGCCTGGGAAGAATGGGGAATGCGCGAGGCGGACATGATGCGGGTCAGGATACTCTCAATCCGGGCTCCGATCCCCTGGCCAGAAAAAGCGCTCCGGGGTCTCCGTCAATTCTTCGAGGGTGACGTGGACTACAGGTCTCTGAAACTAACTCCCGTCGCCAGTGCTGAATTTTTCCTGGTAGATTTTTTCAATTTGCGCCGCCTCCTCGTTAGTCAGGGCGCTGAACTCCTTTTCACGGGCTCGCTTGGAGAGTGAGCCGCCATTTTGTTTCAGAAGCCTGAAAAGGAGATCCAAAGTGCGCTCCGGCATATCCAGAAATGCCTCGATCTCACCACGGAAATCATCGTAGCGACGCAAGAAGTCAGCTTCATTGGGAAGATCTTCCTCAATGGTTTTCTGAACGCAGCTATAGAGAAATTCCGCGTGCAGCGTTGCATCAAAGAACCGGTAGTAGTCGCTGGTATCGTTCAGGACACGCACATTGAATTGCTCCGTTGGCTCCCATGAAATATGTGGCAACAAAGGCTTTGAATAGCTTTCCAGCACCATTCGGTATTCTTCAATTCTTTCCAGAATTGTCGCAGACACTGGAAACACAACGCCGGGCGGGTTGAAGCCACGCCTGGCGAGAACGTGGTGGATAAGGTAACGGTGAATTCTGCCGTTGCCGTCGTCGAAAGGGTGAATATAGATAAAGCCAAAAGCCAGGACGGCGGCGGAAATTACGGGGTCCAAATGGTGTGCTGGCCCGTTGTCGAACGCACTCATTCCCTCAATAAGGTCGTACAGGTCCTCGGGGCGCGCACTGATGTGGTCGGGGAGCGGCATTTGTGTAACGCGATCATGCTCACCGACAAAGCCACCCTCACAACGAACCCCCATCATCACAAATCGAGAGTCGGCAATGACGATTTTCTGTAAACGTTGCAGCTCTTCAAGATCGATAGGTCGCTGGCCAGCTTCGCCGATGGCCCTGCCCCAGCGCTGAATGCGATTCTGCGGCGCACGCTCGCCTTCAATGGCGTAGCTTGAGCGCGAGTCCTTAAGCAGCAGGAAAGCAGCCGTGCGGGCGAGAATATCTTTGGGGACGTTGGCAACAACGCTTTGAGCTTTCTCGGCCAGATTCAGCGCCGTGAATTTCTTGAGAGTCTCTGTCCGAAAAACAAGTGGGCAGAAATCCGGAGTACCAGGAAGATTGTTTTTAACCCGGTAACGCTGTTCAGTCCGCTCTTCTCCCACGAATTGCAAATCAGGGTCGATAACTGGCACATAAGCCCCGCGCTTGGCGTCCGGCAGTTGCAATTTCTTACCGGTCAGCCACTCGTAGAGAAACCAGATACGGCGGGCATAGCTACCGGTGGGTTTTTCCTGCACCAGTTCTTCTATTGCAGCGGGCCCCGTCGCCAGGAACAACCGCTTCAGGGCGGCCAGATCGAGGCCTTCATATTTGAGGGCGAACGTCAAATGCCCCTCAAGGGTCGGGCTTGGTGCATGACGTGGCGTCATGATGCGCCAACCATCCCGGTCAACAATCCTGTGGCGTTCGCCAGTTGCAAAGAGGGTACGCGGCAGCGGAACAGGGAGATCGTATGCATCAATCAGGGCAGCATAGCCGGCGGGCGTTGCTGTTTCTGGAAGAGCTTTTTCCTGAAAAGCGTTTACTGGCCCTGAAAATTGATTTTTTGATGCCTTTGCCATGAAAAACGCTCCCCAAGCATGAAATTTAATTACAAATCCGCACCCCTTATGAAAAATGATATTAGCAACTGAAAAACACTTCCTCAAGAACAATTTTTGTGAATTTTGATTTCATGGCGGCAACAAGTGCAGCCCGAGACAACGGACAGCACTGTCCGTTGCCGAAAACGAACTGGAGAATTGTTGAGGGCTATTGAGAGAAATCGGGAAAAAGTGCCCCTATGCGCCCCAAGCGGACAAAACGGCGGCAATAGCGGGGCTGACGCGGCTTATGAACCTCGCCAAACTTCTGATTTTGATAGGGAAAATATGGTGGGCCGTGAAGGACTCGAACCTTCAACCAATAGGTTAAAAGCCTACTGCT
>CAZUTZ010000130.1:0-7505 GCA_964623655.1 uncultured Wenzhouxiangella sp. | reverse complement strand
AGTGAGATTCGGACTGGAGAAGATGACATTGCGGCCTCGCTGCGTTTAAACATGATGGTTTTCATTCGTCCGCCCCGTTGGCCGCTGGCGATCAGGCGGCCTCGTGCAGCTCGGCGCAGTCATCGACGACCTGAATGCCGGCGGTACTCATTTCTTCCAGCGCCTGTTGCGTGGTCTCCGGCGTGATACCGCGACAGGCGGCAAGATTCAGCACAACTTCGAAGCCTGCCCGGCGAAGCTGCAGCGCCGTGGCTCTGACGCAATAGTCGGTTGCCAGGCCGCCGACCAGCACGCAGCGCACGTCTCTAGCCTGCAGCCACTCGATGACACCGGTGCTGCGCTTTTCGTCCAGATCGTGATAGCAGGCACCATAGGGGTGCATGTCGGGCTCCACGCCTTTCCAGACGAAGAAATCATAATCGACCGGATGCGGCAGGCCGGCCAGCAGCTCGAAACCGTCCGTTCCCGGCACGGCGTGAATCGGCCAGTGTTCCTCGACATGCGGGCCCGGGACACCGGGCTGGCCAATCTTGTCGGGGTCATCTGTCACCCATACGGCCTTGGGGCTGTGTGCATCCTTGGAGCCCAGCCGCCAGCCGGCCAGACCGGCTTGCCGGTTGAGCTCGGGAACGATCTCATCGCCTTCGGGCACCGGCAGTTCCCTCGGGCACAGCGGGCTGAAAGTCTTCTGGGCGTCGACGTCGAAACTGGCGAGTCTTTGTTTTTCAGGCAATCTCATCATGACGAAATCCTGACCCTTCAAGTCTTTGGGAAAAGGTGAATGTTGCTATCGAAAAGCACGCATGCCGGAGCAGAGTTTAGCGGCTGCCCAAGCAGCCGCTCACGAAGACTTTTTCTCCGGCATACCTAGTCTCCCAGACCAGGCGTGATTTCGTCCAGAATCCCGAGCAGCTTATCCCGTTCGCAATAGAGGACTTCAAGTTCGCGGACGGCCCTCGAACGGTCTCCCGCTTTCACCAGGGATCGAATTTTTTCGCCAACCGCGTGCACACAACGATGCTGACAATCCAGCCTGTCGCGCAAATCATCCTGCTCAATCAAATGCTCGGCGTTTGCAGCCAACCATTGACCGAAGGGACATTCTTCGACGCTCGAAAGCGGCGCAGGCCCGCCGCTTTCGACATGGCGGGTCATTGCCGATACCCAGGCCCTGTGCTCAACCGCGGCAAAGAGCAACTGGACTTCTGCTGCGTCCCGAGCAGGGCGCTGGTACCAGCTCGGGGGAGGCCGCCAATCGCTCAGCCAGGAGGCCAGATCATCAGCCTTCATGGGCCTGGCAATGCCATAACCCTGTCCGATTTCGCAGCCCAGGTCCAGCAGCATGTTGCCATGCACCTCGGTCTCGACGCCTTCTGCAACCGGCTGACGCCGGAACGCGCGCGCCAGGCCCAGAATGCCATGCAGAATCGCCAAGTCTTCCGGGTCATCCAGCATGTCGCGCACGAAGCCTTGATCAATCTTGAGGATATTGGCCGGAAGACGCTTGAGGTAGTTCAGTGTGGAGTAACCAGTGCCGAAATCATCCAGGGCGCAGCTGACGCCAAGCTCCTGGCACTGTTTCAATATCGCCGAGACCTGGTCAATATCCTCGAGTGCACTGGTTTCCAGGACTTCGATTTCCAATTGCCCCGGGCGGATCTCCGGATGCCGCTGTAGCGCCTGGCGAAGTTTTTCGGCAAAGTCGGGCTGCTGTAGCTGCAAACCGAAGACGTTAACGCTTACAGCCATCTCCAGGCCCTGCGCCTGCCAACGCGCCAGCTGCTCGAGCGCGGACTCGATGACCCAAAGCCCGATTTCCAGTGCCAATGGATGCTTTTCAAGCAGCGGAAGATACTGCCCCGGAGGCAAGAGCCCCTGCTCCGGATGCTGCCAGCGAATAAGTGCCTCCGCGCTCAGGACCTCGCCGGTGCGCATATTGACGCGTGGCTGATAGTGCAGGACGAACTCTCTTTCGTCCAACGCCCTACGCAGCCTGAGCAGCGTCTCGTTCAGGCCTCGAGCCGCCTGGTCTTCTTCAGGGCTGAATAGATGAAAACAGTTCTTCCCGGCCAACTTGGCCTGATACATGGCCTGATCGGCCTGGCGAAGCAGCTGTTCGGCGTCCACCTCTTCGGGTTGTGGGTAAAAGCAGACGCCCATACTGGCCGTAAGCTGGACATTGTGACCCTGGACATTCAAAGGTTCCGAGACCCAGCTCCTCAGCTGCTCAAGCAGCGGCATCGCTTCTTCTACTGATTCCAGATCGAGCAAAAGAACAACCAGTTCATCACCACCGATTCGGCCGAGCGTTTCTCGCCCGCCCAGGCGCGCACGCAAACGTCGAGTCAGGGACGACAGGGCCGCGTCACCGATTTCGGAGCCGAACTGATCGTTGATGGACTTGAACTCGTCCAGATCAAGAAAGACAACCGCCATCCGGCTTTCGCTTTCTCTTTCGCGACATTCAGCCATTGCTTGACGCAGTCGCGTCGTGAGCAGTTTGCGGTTGGGCAGCCCGGTCAGAACGTCGTACCGCGAGACATACTCCAGCTGGCGCTCGCTGCGCTTCTCTTCGCTAACGTCGGTGAACAGGGCAACGTAACGAACGATCCGGTCATTTTCGTCTGTCACCGCGCTGATGGTGGCGGCCTGCTGATAGATCTCGCCATTCTTGCGTTGGTTCCAGATTTCTCCTGACCAGTAACCGATTCGCTTCAGACGCTGCCAGAGTTCGGCGTAGAATTCCGGACCGTGCCGTCCTGAACTCAGAAAACTGGGATTTTTTCCAAGCGCTTCATCACGCGAATAACCGGTGATGCGAGAAAAAGACTCGTTGACTTCAATGATGCGGACGGACGGATCGGTAATCAGGATGCCTTCATGAGCATGCGTGAAAACGGTGGCCAACTGCTTTAACCGTTCATTGCTGCGGACCAGGGCGTCGGTCTTTTCCCGCAAGGCCAGCTCGGCTTTTTTGCGCTCGGTAATGATCTCGATGTAGACGACCAGGCCGCCGATGTCGCCGTCCGCTTCAAACCAGGGTCGGCATTCCCAGCGCGCCCAGTCGACGCTGCCGTCGAACTGCACGAATTGGTCCTCGTCTTCGGAAAGCACCTCCCCCTGGAGGACGCGGGCATGGACATCGCGCAGCCGCTGCGGCAGATCCGGGAAAACCTCATAGTGGTGGCGGCCAATGACATTCTGACCCGCCAAGCCATGCTGCTCCAGATATTTCTGGCTGACGAAGACATAGTTCATGTCGCGGTCGTGGATCGCCACGGCCGTTTTGTTGTGTTCGATCACGTACTCCATCAGCTTGCGCATGTGGGCCGCGTGCCGCTCAGCCCGCTTGCGCTCGGTGACGTCCATCAGAATGCCCTGCATGGACGTGACGCGACCGGCCGAATCACGGCTCAGCCAGGTGTGGTCAAGCACCTGAATCCAGTGCCCGTTTCCATGCTTGAAGCGGTACTCCTGAATGCACTTGTTCGGGCCGTCGGCGAAAAAGCCACCGACTTCGGCCACGACTCTAGCCAGGTCATCAGGATGAATCAGCTTGTCAAAGCTGACGCTGCCGGACAACAGCGCTTCTGGCTCGTAGCCAAATGTCCGAATACTGTCGCTGACAAAGGTCACAGGCCAGCCCGGCGCGGTGGACCAGGTCATTGCCACCACCGGCGAGCGGTCGATAACGGCGCTGAGTTCCTGGACGCGTTCTAGCAGCCGGCTCAACCGGCGAGAATTGAAAAGCGTGACCACGACAAGCCCAAGCAACGCCAAAAACGCAAGGCTCAGTGCAACGATGGCCAGCCAGTACTCGCGCCAGAAGTCCGCAAGCGTCAACGGAGCAGGCGTGCCAAAGGGTTGCAGTTCCAGCGCTCGAAGCATCTTCTCCAAGGGCATGTAATTCGACGGCACGGTAAAACTGGTGCCGCCCAAAGCGGCCCGAACATCGGGTTGGTCACGCAGGCCGAGGAGCGCTGCTGTGACCTGCCGGGACAGTTCAGAATCAACTTCGGGCAAGGCCGCGAAGGGCCATTCCGGGTACAGAGGCGTTGAGACGCTAAAAGGTAAGCCCGGGGAATCCTGGGGATTAATGACTCGGAGCGCCTCCGGCTCGACTTGTCCCTCGGCAACCAGACTTTCCAGCATTCCCGAGCGCAGAAAGCCGGCATCCGCCTCGCCGGTCAGGACTGCCTCGACCACCCGGTCATGGGGCATGCCGGTTTCGATCAAATCGAATGCCTCCGGCCAGCGCTCACCCGCCTGCATCAGCTCATAGGCCTGGCTCTGGAATCCCCCGAGAGAATCCGGGTTCACGCAAGCGATACGATGACCCGAAAGATCGGCGAGTTCAGCAATCTCGCTTCGCTCCGCACGAGTGATGATTACACCGCCGAAAGCCGTAGTCTCGACGCCCCGGCTCAAATTCACGCGGGTCGCCAACGGTGAAGACAGACCGTAGCGATGCAGCAGGAGAATATCGTGGCCCGGGTTGGTCAGGACAAAATCCAGCGCGCCGTCGGCCACCGCCGATTCGAGGTCCCCATAGTTCAGTGCCGTGAGAAGGAGCTCGCGTTCCGGAATTGACGTGGCAAGAGCCTCTCTCAGTGGCTCCCATTCAGCTTCCGTTTGCGCGGCCGGGCGGAAAGCCAGCACTCCGATTCGTACCGGGTCCGCAAAGGCTTCCTCAGTCAGCAGGCAGGCCAGAATCAACAAGAGCAGGACATGCGGAATGGTCGCAAGCCTGTGCGCAGAATCTTGGCCAAAATGCCGGGGAGTGACGGGCATTCTTGTGTTTTGTCCCCCTTAACGAACCGCAAAGAGATCAGCGGTTGTGGCCGCTCGCCCTTTAACGCAAACGTCAGGCCATTTACTGCTTATCGCCCGCGCTGTTCGGGCACTGTGACTCGACTATTATTTCACGAAGCCGCTCCGAGTTTAATAACTCTTCGGTCCTGCTTTCAGCCGAACATTCTGAGCAACTTCATTTTCAGCTCACTGTAGGGGGCAAAGCGCACGGGGGGTTCCGGAACGCGCTTGCGGCTCATCACGGCTTTCAGGTGACTCAAGCGATCGAAACCGGTCTTGCCGTGGTACTGGCCCATGCCGCTCATGCCCACCCCGCCGAACGGCAGCTCGTGGACGGCCATGAACATGATCACGTCGTTGATGCACATGTTGCCGGAGCTGATGGTCTCGACGAAGCGCTTTTCGCTGGCCTTGCTTCTGGTGAACAGGTAGGCTGCCAGCGGCTTGTCGCGCTCGAGAATGAAAGCCATGGCTTCATCGAGATCGCTCGCGGTCAGGATCGGCAGCACCGGCCCGAAAATCTCTTCCTGCATGACCGGCGCATCGGGCGCGACGTCGACCAGCACGGTCGGCTCGATGCGATTCCTGCTTGCGTCCATCTTGCCGCCGATGGCGACCGTGCCGCTGTCGAGATACTGCCGGACACGCTCGAAATGGCGCTGGTTGATGATGTTGGCGTAGTCGGCGCTTCCCAGACGATCATCGCCGTACATGTCCTGAAGCTCGCTGTCGATGGCCGCGACCAGCTCGTCGCGCTGCTCCGGCGAGACCAGCACATAATCGGGCGCGATGCAGGACTGACCGGAATTGATGCACTTGCCCCAGACCAGCCGGCGCGCCGCGTGTTTCAGGTCGGCGTCGCGGTCAATCACGCACGGGCTCTTGCCGCCGAGCTCCAGGGTGACGGGTGTCAGGTGTTCGGAGGCGGCGCGCATCACGATCTTGCCCACCGCCGCGCCGCCGGTGTAGATGATGTGGTCGAATTGGAGCTTGAGCAGTTCGGTGGTTTCGGCCACCGCACCTTCGACCACGCGCACCGCGCGCTCGTCCAGATACTTCGGGATCAGTTCGGCCATCAGCGACGAGCTGGCCGGTGCAATCTCGGACGGTTTCAGCAACGCGCAGTTGCCGGCCGCCAGCGTTGGAATCAGCGGGCCGAAGATCAGCTGAAAAGGATAATTCCAGGCGCCCAGCACCAGCACTACCCCGAGCGGCTCGGGCTGCACCCAGCTGCGCGCCGGTTGACCGAGCAGCGGCGTGCTGACCCGCCGCGGCCTGGCCCAGCGCTTGAGATTTTTGCGCGCATGACGGATGCTGCTGTAAAGCAGCGCCAGCTCGCCCAGGAGCACTTCCTGCGGCGGCTTGCCCACGTCGGCGGCCAGAGCTTCGCCAATGGCCTCCTCGTTCTCGCTCAAGAGCCGATGCATCGCATCGAGCTGGGCCTCGCGCCAGGCCAGATCGCGGGTCAGGCCGCTGGCAAAACCGTCTCGCAGCGAAGCCAGGGTGGCAGGGTATTGATCGATGCTGATGCTCATGGAAGATTGGCTCTGTAATCGGTTTTTTTACGGGGCGAGTCGCTAGTGTAGCCTTCGGCCACTGTCAATCCGTGCGCTCATCGGCTCGGCGCAGTCAAAGCGCCGCGGCCACACGGGTTCCCTGGTCAATGGCGCGCTTTGCGTCCAGTTCGGCGGCCACGTCCGCTCCGCCGATCAGGTGCGCCTGAACGCCGCGCGACTGCAGACGCTCGGCCAGCGCACGGTTGGGGACCTGACCGGCGCAGATCACCACGTTGTCCACCGCCAGGCAACGCGACTCCTCCCCGACCCGGATGTGCAGGCCCGCATCGTCTATGCGTTCATAGCTCACACCGGACAGCATCTTGACGCCAAAATTTTTCAGCGAGGTGCGGTGGATCCAGCCCGTGGTCTTGCCCAGACCCTTTCCGGGTTTGGAGGTCTTGCGCTGGAGCAGAAAGATCTCGCGCGCCGGCTGGCCAAAATCCGGCTTCCGGCCTTCGACGCCGCCGCGCCCGGCCAGGTCCATGTCCACACCCCATTGGCGGAAAAATGCTTTTGGATCCGGGTGATCCGGATCGGGATTTTCCGGCGCCTCGCCGTGGACCAGAAATTCGCTGACGTCGAAGCCGATCCCGCCGGCGCCGACCACGGCCACGCGTTTGCCGACCGGCTTGCGCTGCTGCAGCACGTCGATGTAGCTGAGCACGCAGGGATGATCCTGACCGGGAATCGCAGGGTCGCGAGGCGTCACACCGGTGGCCAGAATGACTTCATCAAATTCATTTTTTTCAATATCTTCAGGATCAAAGCTTGTTTTAGTTCTGAGGTCTATTCCAAGCAATTCGATGCGTCGGGTGAAATAGCGCAGGGTCTCGACGAATTCCTCCTTGCCCGGTATGCGCATGGCCATGTTGAACTGCCCGCCAATTCGGTCGGCCTGCTCGAACAGGCTGACCTGGTGGCCGCGCTCGGCCGCCGTGACAGCGGCGGCGAGACCGGCCGGACCGGCGCCGACCACGGCGATCTTCTTGCGACTTTCCGCCGGTCGGATCACCAGTTCGGTCTCGTGCCCGGCGCGCGGATTGACCAGGCAGGAGGCAACCTTTTGCTGGAACACGTGATCCAGGCAGGCCTGGTTGCAGGCAATGCAGGTGTTGATCTCGTCGGCGCGATCCT
>CAZUTZ010000129.1:0-7556 GCA_964623655.1 uncultured Wenzhouxiangella sp. | reverse complement strand
CGACCATGCGCAGGGCCCGCTCGAAGTTGGCCGGCGTGCCATTAGCCAGAAATTCGACCAGGGTCAGCGCGCCGTTGGCGTGGCTGGCCGGCTGCAGGCGCGGGGCGATGAAAACCCAGTTGATGACAAAACCTGAAACCACAGCGGGCGCCAGCCAGATCGCCTGCAGCCCCCAGGCGTAGGCCGCGCCACTGACGCCGAGCAGAGTCCAGGCCGACGCCGAGCTCGCCGAAGCGCTCAACGCGGCGACGAACGGACCCAGGCGTCGTCCGGCCAGATGAAAGTCAGCGCTGGTGCTGACCCGGTCGCGGGCCCAGATACCGATCGCCAGCAGGACGATGAGATAAATCAGTAAGGTGGCAGCAAGCATGGATGTTCAGACCGGCCGAAAGCCTGGATGGTAGCGTCCGGCTAGTGTACAAACCTGCGTCTTTACACAGCAGGCGGTCACTTCGCGGTACTCTCGGGAAACATTTGAATCGTCGAAGAGTCGCCATGATCGTCCGCCTGCTGCTCCCGGTCGCCCTGCTCGCCCTGCTCCTGTGGCTTATTCCCGGCCTCTCTGACGACCCGCAGCGTGAGTTGGCCGTACCGGATGACGACCTGATCGCGGTCGAACTGGCCACGGTGGGCGTCGTGCCGTTTACCGGATCGCCCGTCGTGTTGCTGCGCGAGCCGGAGTCCGGTTCCATCGTGCCGATCTTCATCGGCCCGAATGAAGCCAGCGCCATCATCGCCGCCCAGCGCGCGATCAGTTCGCCCCGCCCCATGACCCACGACCTGGCGACCAGCCTGATTCACAAACTGGACGGCACGCTGGAGCGCGTCATTGTGGACGAACTGCGCGACGGCACTTATCTCGGCGCGCTGGATATCGGCCGGGAGCGTGGCGACAACATTCTCATCGATTCGCGTCCCAGTGACGCGCTGGCCCTGGCGGTGCGGACCGGTGCGGCAATTTTTGTGTCTCCGGACGTGCTCGAGGCCGGCGAAGGCGTTCCCTTCGAGGGCCTGGGCGACGACGAAGACGTGGTGACCGCACTGGGTATCACGGTCATGCAGCCCGACAGCGAACTGCGCGAAGCGCTTGAACTCCCCGACGGTCCCGGCGTATTGGTCAATGCCGTGAGCGGACCGGCAGCCGACGCCGGCATTCGGCCCGGAGCTCTGATCAGGCGGGTAAACGGCGTGGCGATTGTCAGCCCGCTGGTTTTCCTGGAGCAGGTCAACGAAACGCCGAGCGGCGAAAAGGCCGAGATCGAGTTCTGGGTTGCCGGTGAAACCGAAACGGTTGAAATTGAAACGACCGTGCCGACCCCGGCGCCGGAACGGGATCGGCGGGATGTTCTTTGAATTAAGGGTTCAGGGTTCAGGAAGAGTCTCTTCCCGTAACCGGCATCCAAGTTCCCACTGAACCCTGAACGCCCTGGCGTAACCCTGAATCGGGAAGCCCCAAGACCGCTCCTAAAGCGGAAACAACAACGGCACCGCAATCAGCGTTGCGATCAGCATCAGCAGCTGCAGCGGCACGCCGAAACGCAGGAAATCGCTGAAGCGATAGCCGCCGGCGCTCAGCACCAGGGTGTTGACCGGCGAGGAAACCGGTGTGGCGAAAGCGCTGGAAGCGGCAATCGCGATCGCCATGAGCATGGCGTAGGGGTTGACGTCCAGAGCAAGGGCTGCCTGCAAAGCGATCGGTGCGACCAGCACGGTGGTGGCGGTGTTGGAAACCACCTGACTCAGCCCGGCGGTAAAAACACACAACCCCGCCATGACCGCCAGCGGGCCGTACTGGCCGGTGGTACTCATCAGCGCTTCGGCCGCCAGCGCCAGGCCGCCGGTTTTTTCGAGCGCCGTGGCCATCGGCAAAATGGCGGCAATCAGCACCACGGCTTCCCAGTTGACACTGCGATAGGCCTCTTCCACGCTGACACAACGGGTCAGAATGAGCGCCACGGCGGCAAGCAGAACGGCAATCACGTTGTCGACCAGACCGAAGGTCATGGTCAGCATCATCGCCAGCAAGACGGTAATGGCGACCGGCGCCAGATGCGCGCGTTGGCTGAGCTCGGTTTGCAGATCGGCCAGCAGCAGCAAGTCGCGACGCGAGCGCGCTGTTCTTTTGAGCGCTTTCACGCTTCCGGTCAGCAGCAGGGTGTCTCCGGCCGCCAGCGGCCGGTCCAGATCCAGAAAAACGGCCTCATCGCCGCCGGCGCGTTGCGCCAGAACCGTCACACCGGCGCCGCTGTGCAGCCTGAGCTGGCGCAGCGTGCGGCCGATGAAGGCCGATCGCGGCGGCACCACCGCGTCGACCAGCAACAGCGAAGCCGGCAATTCGGCACGACGCTGGACCACGCGCAAACCGAACCGGTCCACCATTTTGGCGACCTCAGTGGCGGTCCCGACCACATACAGATCGTCGTGGTCCCGAATCATCGTGCCCGCCTCGGCCTTGCGAACGAAGCGGCCTTTGCGCGTCGTGCTGGCAATGGCCAGCACGGTGACTCCGAACCGGGTGCGCAGCTCGCTGCTGCTGACATCGGCGGCGGCCAGCAGGCAGCCTTGCGGCACGCGAAGGTGCTGCAGTTGCTGATCCAGACCGTACTGGGCGAACAGTTCGGACCAGCTTGGCTGTCCGGTCCCGGCAGCGACCGGCTTGCGCTCAACGAGCAGCCATCGTCCGGTCACCAACACATAGACCAGCCCGATCGTCAGCATGACCAGGCCGGGCAGAGTGAAGGAGAAAAAGCCGAACGGCTCGATGCCCGATTGCTCGAGCTGCGCGGTCACGACCAGGTTGGGCGGCGTCCCGATCAAGGTGAGCATGCCGCCCAGCAGCGACGCATAGGCCAAGGGCATGAGCAAGCGCGAAGGGCTGATGCCGCGCCGCCGCGCAATAGCCAGCACCACGGGCAGCATGACGGCCACGGTCCCGGTTGAACTGAGAAAAGCCGAAAGCAGGGCAGAGACAATCATGATCACGGCAGTCAGCCCGGCCAGCGTGGACCCGGCCATGGCCTCGACGCGCCGGCCCAGCGCATCGGCGACACCGGTCTGAAACAGACCGGCTCCGACCACGAACAAGGCCGCAATCATCAACACCACGGAGTCGGAAAAACCCGCCAGCGCCTCGTTGGTCGTGATCAGGCCGGTCAGCGTCAGCGCCAACAGCCCCATCAGCGCGACCAGGTCCAGCCTGAGACGATTGCTGATAAACAGCACCAGCATCGACAGCAGAATAGCCAGCGTGAGCCAAAGCTCTCCGCTCATGCAAATGCTCCTGTATTAACGCTCGATTACTTCGATCGCGCAAGCCGCCCGCGCTGAACCAGACGCTCGAGGCAAGTCTGGACTTCGGAGCGATCAAATGGCTTGGGCAGGAAATCGTCCGCACCAATGCGCTCCAGAAAAAATTGCTGGGTCGCCTGTGGGTTACCGCTGATCAGGACCACCGGCGTCTTGTTGACGATTTTCTCGCGCCGCAATTCCCGCAGCACGGAAAACCCGCTCATGCCAGGCAGCAGTATTTCAACGAAGATCAGGTCACTTGGCTGAGTCCTCGCTTGCTCCAGTCCCGCTTCCCCGCTCTTACAGGAAATCACCTCGAACCCTTCCCGGACGAGCATATCGTTCAGCACACGACTGATTCTTTCGCAGTCATCAACCAGCAGGCAGGTTTGCCCGGCAAACGGTGCTACCGCATTTTTCGAGGTTGACGATTTTGGCAGACCGGGCCGGACAGCGCTTGACGGGCCCTTCGGCCTTTGCTGGTCATCGAATATATCCGGTGTCGGCATCACACTCCCCGGAGCTGCGGGGCTTGCGCGCTCGCCCTCGGAAGGTGAAACCCGCTCGACATCCAGATGCTCGAAGAGTCGGGCAGTCAGCTCGCGCATGCTATAGCCCGCAGTGCTGTCTGGCAGCAGCTCGGCGATCCGCAGCGGCGACTCTTCGGTGCTGCCGAATTGCGGCGGCAACAACAGCTCTTCGCCCAGTTCGAAAGACTCCGGCGGGCCCTCAATGACCCGAACCCGGGGGCGCACCGAATTCTCTTTCTGCATTTCGATCGCCACCGCCAGGCGACCGTCGGTCAGGCGAATCAGCGTTCCCGGCGGAACCCAGCCAAGGAAGCGAATAAAGCCCTCAACCAGCACGGGATCGAACTGTTGCCCCCGCTCCTTCCACAGCACGCCAAGTGCTGCTTGATGCGTGACCGGGCCACCGCAAACGCGATCGGAGGTCATTGCGTCGTAAGCATCGACGATGGCAATCATGCGTGCCATAGGCACAATGGCATCGCCGGACAGAGCGCGGGGATAACCTCGTCCATCCGGCCGCTCGTGACTGGCGCGAATGGCGGCAAGCACTTCCCAGGAAAACTTGGGTTTGCCCTTCAGCAATTCATGGGCAATCACCGGGTGTAAGCGAATCTCGGCCAGGTCTTCGGCCGTCAACTCACCTGGTTTGGTCAACAGTTTCGGGTTCAGGCGCGCTTTACCAACGTCATGCAGCAAACCAAGCAGGGCAGCGGCCTCGACCCGATCCTCTCCCCAATTCAGGGCCTTGGCGAAACCGGCCATCAAAATACTGGTATTGACAAGATGCTGCGCCAGGTAATGCTGTCGCTTCTTGATCCGAGTAAACCAGATCAGCGCCGCCGAAGATTCATTTTGAGCCTGCGCAAGAATCGTGCTGATCGCGGCCGGCAGCCGCGTGTCAATTTCGCCGTCCTTTTGCACCCGCGGCAGGAATTCCGCAACTTGCCGGCTTAGACGACGATAGATTGCCAGGCCCCGCCGCATGGCGTCGGGGGTCAGTCGGCTGTTCTGGAGAAGATCAATATGCTCCGGCAGGGCCGGCACACTTTCGCGCAAAGGCTCAACCTGCCAGCCTTGCGGACGTGGTTGACTGGGATTGTCGGTCAGGTCGACAACAACCCAGGCGCAGACTTGCTGCAGTTGACGCTTCTGCTCGAAGGTCTCAACAATGAGTAAAGGACCGGAGAAGGGGCTTTTTTTCCAGCCGATATCAAGCTTTACCACTTCGTGGCCCAGTTTGAGCATCGAAGGCGCAATCCGATAAATGCGCGCCCCCGGATTTTCGCCGTTTCTACCCATCCGCCTGCTCGAATGCATTGCCCTGCCACCGGCCCAACCCCTTCTCAGGCGGGCTAATCCCAACGAAGAGATGGTATTCTTCCGCCGGCACTCGACGACATCCTGCAGCCCGCTTGCTCGGTTGAAGCTCGGTGCCACCCCGCCTACATGATCCAACATCTGAATTCTCAAATGCAAACTATTAAGCACCTGGTCGCATTCGCCTTGTCGCTGGCCTTGGCTTCAACGGCCGTGGCCGAAACACCCCTTTTGGGCGATTGGGGTATTGAAACGATCCATGTCAATGACACCGTCCACCCTGGAGACGATTTCTTTGCCTTCGTCAACGACGGCTGGATTGCCGAATCGGAACTGCCGCCCGGTTTCTCCCGCTTCGGCGCATTTGCCGAACTGTCGCTTGAAGCCGAGGAAAACGTCGAAGCCATCATCCAGGAGGCCATGGCCGAAGCTGATACGGCCGAGCCCGGCACGCCGCCGCATCAGATCGGCGCAATGTACGCCAGCTACATGGACAGCGCCACCATCGAGGAACTGGGCCTGAGCCCCATTCAGGATCAGCTCGACGCCCTGCTGGCGCTGGACAGCCACGAGGCCATAGCGCGCTGGATGGCACGCCCCGGCACGCACAGCATCATTGGTGTTGGCATCGGCCAGGATCCCGGCAATCCAAGCCGGCACATCACCAGCGTCCGCCAAAGCGGTCTCGGCCTGCCGAGTCGCGATCATTATCTACGCGAAGACGAGCCGTTTCCGTCGCATCGGGCAGCCTATGTGGACTACATCGAGGCCACGCTGGAACGCGCCGGCATTGATGAAGCGCGCGAGCGCGCCGAAGCGATCATGGGGCTGGAGACCCGGCTGGCCGAGCTGCACTGGACCCGCGTGCAGCAGCGCGACCGCCAGGCCAATTACGATCTGCGCCCGCGCGCCGAGCTGGAGGAATTCGCGCCGGGATTTTACTGGACCGCGTTTTTCGAAGAACGCAGCCTGAGCGAAATCGACGAAGTGGTGATCGCCACCAACGAAGCCGTGCAGGCATCGGCCGAGCTGTTTGCCGAAACGCCCGTCGAGGCCTGGGTGAGCTATCACGCTTTCCACTGGATCAACAATCATGCGACCCGTCTGCCGGCCGACTTTGCCGACGCGCATTTCGATTTCTTCGAGCGGCGTTTGAACGGCGTCGATGAGCCACGCCCGCGCGACCGTCGCGCCATCAACCTGGTCTCGTCCAGCCTGGGCGAACTGGTCGGACAGGTCTATGTCCAGCGTCACTTCCCGGCCGAATATCGCGAACAGATGATGGAGCTGGTCGAATATCTGCGCCGCGCTTTCCGCGAGCGTCTGGAGACGCTGGAGTGGATGGACGACGAAACGCGGGTTGAAGCGCTGGCCAAGCTGGAGGCGTTCACCCCGAAAATCGGCTACCCCGATCGCTGGCGCGATTACTCTGCGGTGCAGATCGAAGCTGATGATCTGATCGGCAATTTCCGTCGCCTGGGCGAGTGGTCCTGGGCCGATTCACTGGCCCGGCTGAATGAGCCGGTGCGCGACTGGGAGTGGTTCATGACGCCGCAGACCGTCAACGCCTATTACTCTTCGACGCGCAACGAAATCGTCTTCCCGGCCGCCATTCTGCAGCCGCCGTTTTTTGATCCCTATGCCGATGCCGCGGTCAATTTCGGCGCCATCGGCGGTGTGATCGGCCACGAGATGGGCCACGGTTTTGACGACCAGGGCTCGCGCTCGGACAGCGAGGGCGTTTTGCGCAACTGGTGGACGGATCAGTCACGCGAGCAGTTCGAACAGCGCACCGGACGCCTGGTCGCCCAGTACGACAACTTCTCGCCCCTGCCCGGTATGTACGTCAACGGCCAGCTCTCGCTGGGAGAAAACATCGGCGATCTCGGCGGGTTGTCCATCGCCCACCACGCCTACCAGCTCTACCTGGACGACCATCACGATGGCGAAGCGCCGGTGCTTGATGATCTGACGGCCGACCAGCGCTTCTTCATGGCCTGGGCTCAGGTCTGGCGCAACATTGAAACCGATGAATCAATACGCTCACGCCTGCTGACCGGCCCGCATGCCCCACCCATGTTCCGCGTCAACGGCGTAGTTCGCAACATGGATGCCTGGTACGAGGCATTCGATGTCGGACCGGAGCATGAGCTGTACGTGCCTTCCGAGGAGCGTGTCAGCATCTGGTGATCCACCCTGACTCCCGCCGTCCTTATGCTGATGGCTGCTTCGCGGCTTTTCAGTGCTGGCGGGAGTTTTTGGGGGTCGGCGCGGTGTGGTGCCGCCTTTCCGCCCGCCAAGGGGCTTTACGAGTTTTAGGTGGTCGGCGCGGTGTGGTGCCGCCTTTCCGCCCGACAAGGGGCTTTACGCGTTCTGAGATGGGCCGGGTTGGTTGGCGCCTGGGTGCCACTGAAACTCCCT
>CAZUTZ010000128.1:0-7556 GCA_964623655.1 uncultured Wenzhouxiangella sp. | reverse complement strand
TATTCCGCTGGTCTGGGGCATCCTGTGGCACATCTTTGAAAACGGCTGGGAAGACGAGCAGTACATCAACCAGCGCGTTTACGCGATGGATGAAGTCCGTGAGGAAGTGGCGCGCTGGACGCCCGCCGAGGTCGAAAGAGTGACCGGAACGCCTGAGTCCGTGGTTTATCAGGCCGCCAAGACCATGGCTGAAAACCGTCCCGGCACCATCGTCTGGTGCATGGGCGGCACCCAGCATCACGTCGGCAACTCCAACACCCGGGCCTACTGCATCCTGCAGTTGGCGCTGGGCAACATCGGCAAGGTCGGCGGCGGCGCCAACATCTTCCGCGGTCACGACAACGTGCAGGGTGCGACCGATGTCGGCCCGAATTGCCATACCCTTCCCGGGTACTTCGGTCTGGCCGAAGGCGGCTGGCGCCACTGGGCCCGGGTCTGGGACGTGGATTACGACTATCTGCGCGACCGTTTCGATGACTACAGCCCCAACGGCACGCACAAGATGAACGCCGAGGGCATCCCGGTCTCGCGCTGGATTGACGGCATTCTGGAAGACCCGGCCAACATGGGCCAGCGCGATAACATCCGCGCGGTGTTTTTCCAGGGCCATGCGGTCAACTCGCAGGTGCGCGGCCCGGAAATGAAAAAAGCCGTCGAGCAGCTTGACATGGTGGTCATCTCGGATCCGTACCCCACCCACCTTGCGGTAATGTCGGAGCGCACCGACGGTGTCTACCTGTTGCCAACGGCGACCCAGTTTGAGCAGGCCGGCTCGTGCACGGCGTCCAACCGCTCCCTGCAGTGGCGCGAAAAAGTGGTCGATCCGCTTTACGAATCCAAGACCGACGCGCAAATCCTGTACCTGTTTGCCCAGAAGTTTGGCTTCGCCGATCAGATGTTCAAACACATCTCGATTGATCCCGATGGGCAACCGAATGCCGAAGACACGCTGCGCGAGATCAATCGCGGCACCTGGACGATTGGTTACACCGGTCAGAGTCCGGAGCGGCTGAAACTGCACCTGGAAAACAAGCATACGTTTGACACCACGACGCTTAAAGCCCGCGGTGGTCCCTGCGACGGCGATACCTATGGTCTGCCGTGGCCTTGCTGGGGCACGCCCGAGGCCAACCACCCGGGCTGCCACGTGCTCTATGACACCAGCCTGCCGGTGTCCGAGGGCGGCTTGCCGTTCCGTGCGCGTTTCGGTTCCGAGCACAACGGGGTCAACATTTTGGCCGAAGATTCCTGGAGCAAGGACTCGGAAATCGAGGACGGGCATCCGCCGGTCAATTATGGACTCCTCCGGCGTCTGGGCTGGCATACTGAGTTGACGGCCGACGAAATGGGCTGGATCGCCTACGTGGCCGGTCTGGCTCCAAGACCCAACGGCAGCGTCAGCGAAGCCGATATCGCGGAATTCCGCGACATGGAGTCAGATGATCTTGACGCCGTTGGCTGGAATAACGATCTCTCCGGCGGTATCCAGCGTCTGTGCATCAAGCATGAGGTCGCTCCCTACGGCAATGCCAAGGCGCGCTGCAACGTCTGGACCTTCCCGGATCCGATTCCCATTCATCGCGAACCGCTCTACACCTCGCGGCACGATCTGGTGGCTGACTATCCCACCTACGAGGACATGGCCGAAGTCTGGCGCCTGCCGACCCGCTACGCCTCGATCCAGAAGGACGATTACTCCAACGAGTACCCGCTCATCTTTACCAGTGGACGTCTTGTCGAATATGAAGGCGGCGGCGAGGAAACCCGCTCCATGAAATGGCTGGCCGAACTGCAGCAGGAGATGTTCGTCGAGATCAATCCGGCCGACGCCAATGATCGCGGTCTGCGCGATAACGACTGGGTCTGGCTGGAGGGCCCCGAGGGCGGGCGGATCAAGATTCGCGCCATGGTGACCGAGCGTGTCGGGCGCGGCGTGGTCTGGACGCCGTTCCACTTCGGCGGCTGGTTCCAGGGTGAGGATCTGGAGCAACGATACCCGGAAGGAACCGCGCCCTATGTTCGCGGCGAGGCCTGCAACACGGCCACCACGTACGGATACGACCCGGTGACATTGATGCAGGAAACCAAGTCCACCCTGTGTCAGATCGTCAAGGCCGCTTGAAGGAGATTAGAAAATGGCTCGAATGAAATTTCTTTGCGATGCTGACCGCTGCATCGAATGCAATGGCTGTGTCACCGCCTGCAAGAACGCCAACGAAGTGCCTTGGGGTGTCAACCGCCGTCGTGTTATTACCTTGAACGACGGCGTGCCGGGTGAAAAATCCATCTCGGTGGCCTGCATGCACTGCACTGACGCGCCCTGCGCGGCCGTCTGCCCGACCGACTGCTTTTACACCACCACCGACGGCATCGTCCTGCACGACAAGGACCTGTGCATCGGCTGCGGATATTGCTTCTATGCGTGCCCCTTCGGTGCGCCGCAGTTTCCGCAGCAACAGGCGTTCGGTGTGCGCGGCAAGATGGACAAGTGCACCTTCTGCGCAGGTGGACCCGAAGAGCCGGGCACGGCAGCCGAATTCCAGAAGTATGGCGCCAACCGGATTGCCGACGGCAAGCTGCCGGCGTGTGCGGAAATGTGCGCCACCAAGGCGTTGCTGGCCGGCGACGGCGATCTGGTCGCCGACATCTTCCGCAACCGCTCGATGAGCCGGGACGGCCGTCCGCAGACCTGGGGCTGGGCCAAGGCTTACGGGGCAGGTGCGTGATGAAGCGTCGTTACATGCTGACGGCCGGCGCGCTTGCGTCGGTCATGCTACTGAGCGCTTGCTACGAGTCCCCCGACGCGACCCGCTTCGAGCCGGGCCAGTACAAGGGTAAGGAAGATCCCTTGCTGGCCAAGCTTGAGGACCCGGAGTTCCGCGAGCAGTTGGACGCGCGATTTGACGGTCAGAGGGATCGCTGATGAAGCACCTGCCGAGGACTTTGCTCCCATTGGTTATGGCGTCAGGCCTGGCTCTGGCGCTGACGGGCTGCAGCACGGAACACCACGACGACCCGTGGCTCAACCCCGGGCAGCAGGAGCGCGTGGGCGGTAAAAGCGAGCGTGACGCACAAACAGAACAGCTGCTGCGCGACCGCGCGCGAGCGGGTCAGGCGCAGCGCTAGTCCGGAGAAGGAAGATGGAACAGCAAGGCATCGAGAATCATCAAACCAGTAAAAGTCGCAAGACCCTGAAGCGCATCGGCTGGATGACCGCACTGATTGTGGTCGCGGCCATGGTGGCGCCACTGAGCGGTTATGTCTACGTGGCAGTGGCGCAGACCGAAGAAGCGACGGAACAGGCGGCACCGTGGGCCGAAAGCAACCCGCGCTCGGACGTTTGGCGTCAGGCGCGACAAGCCCAGGAAGGCGTGACCCGATCGCAAAGTCCGGGCGCGAACGTGGTCATGACCAGTAGTGGCGAAACGTTCCGACAAATTCGCAACGGCCCGCTTTCAACGTACACGCCCTGGTATCTGGCCTTGATGCTGGGCGCCGTTGCCTTGTTCTTCATCATCTCGGGTGGCGGCGAAAAGCTCGGCAACGCTTCGGGCAAGCGGGTGCCGCGCTGGAACCTCTTTGATCGGATTTTGCACTGGTACGTGGCGATTCTGTTCCTGGTTCTGGCTGTGACGGGCTTGAGCCTTCTGTTCGGGCGCGCGGTGCTGATCCCGATCATGGGTCCGGAAGGTTTTGCCTCCTGGGCTTATGCCGCCAAGAACATCCATAACTACGGTGGCGCCTTCTTCGTCGTCGGCGTGGTGCTGATGATCGTCGCCTGGATGCGCTACAACATCCCCAGCAAAGTCGACGTTCAGTGGTTCCTGAAAGGCGGCATGTTCGGCAAGCATGCACCGGCCGAACGCATGAACGGTGGTGAGAAAGCCTGGTTCTGGCTGAATGTCGGCGCCGGCCTGATCGTCGCTGCTACCGGCATCATGATGATCGTGCCTCAGGTTTATGAAAGCCGCGAGTTGTTCCAGATCAACCTGATCATCCACGCCATTGTCGCCATCGTCTGGCTCGGCGCCAGTTTCGGCCACATGTACATGGCCACGTTGGGTGCGCCAGGCTCCATGGACGGCATGACCAAGGGCCACGTCAGCAAGGAGTGGGCGGAAGTCCACCACGACATCTGGTATGACGAGGTCAAAAATCAGGAGTTTGAAGCTGACTGGGCGCCCAAAACGCGTGCGCCGGCACCCAAGGACGCCCCTGGTACAGCCTAGCCTGATCGGGTTCTAAGATTGCTATTGTCTGGGGCCGGCATCGCCGGCCCCAATTCATTTCAGGCCGAAGAATTCGTCCGGCCTGATCGTGCGGGGCTGGCCGTCCAGTTCCACGACCAGGCACCCCTCATCATCGACTACAACCAGACTGCCGGCCACATCCTGTCGATTGGCCAGCTGCAGCAGCACCGGCATGCCCGGCTTGGCATGTCGGCTACGGAACTGGTTCAGGATCGGCGACATGCCTTCTTCAGCCCAGCGGTTGATCCATTCGAGAAAATGGCGGGCGAAGCTTTCCAGTAGCTGTTCCGGCGTGAGATCCGGCGCGCCGCCGTCGACCCGAACGCTGCCGGCGTCGAACACCTGTCCAGGTGGCTGGGCCACGTTGACCGCGATGTTGAGCACCAGACGATCGCCCGTCCGGTTCTTGTCCAGCCACAGGCCCGCGACCTTACTGCCGCTGAGGAGAATGTCGTTGGGCCAGCGGTAGGCCAGATCGGTCATTGGCGCGACGTGCTCGGCCATGGCGATCCCCATGGCAATCAAGGCGACCAGGCCGACCTGGCCGGCTTGATGGTCTGGATAGTCAGGCTCCATCAACAAGGCCAGGTAAAGTCCGTCGTCGGGTGCATACCAGGTCTTGCCCGGGCGTGCTTCGCCGTCAGGGTGCTGCTTGGCCCAGATCAGCGTGCCCTCCGCCGCACCACGCTCGGCCAGATCCATGCTGTGTTGTCTGACGCTGTCCCCGGTTTTCAAAGCCACCGGTTCGTAGACCAGCGGCAGCTGCGGTTGATGTTTGGCCATATTCGTTAATGGATATTCGGTTGCGATGGGTCCAGGGTGTCGAGCAGGCGCTGGAGTTTCTGCGCCTGTGGGTTCAGCATGGACAACTGGGCTGTCTGCGCGGCCAGGGCTGACTCCAGCAGCCCGCGCGCCTGGTCCTTGCGGCCGGCGTCGCGCAATAGCGCGGCAAGCAGGGCCACGGCTTCCAGGTACAAAGAGTCGGTTTTGCCGACCACTTGTGCCGCAGTCTCGGCCACGTGTTGCAGCAAAGGCTCGGCCAGCTCCGGCTTGTCGCCTTCGACATACAAACGGGCCAGCCCGCAGATCGCGGTCAAGGTATGCGGGTGAGTCGGTCCTACCAGCTGGCGCCAGATTTCGACGTCGGAACGATAAAGCGGCTCGGCATCGGCCCAGGCGCCGCGGTCGCGCAGCAGATCCGCCAGGCCCAGCAGCGTGGTGGCAAAGGCCGGGCTGTCCTGGCCGCTGACCTGATCCCAGGCATCGAGCGCGCGCCGGAAAAGCTGTTCGGCTTCCTGTCCTTTGCCTGCCGCCTCCAGTGCGGTGGCCAGGTTATGCAGACTGCTGGCGGTATCCGAATGGTGCTCGCCGTGCAGGTTCAGGCGAATCTGCAGCGCGCGCCGGTACAATTTTTCTGCTTCCTCGTAACGCTGCCGAGCGTCGACCACCGTGCCCAGGTTATTCAGACAGGCCGCCGTGGCCGCATGGTCCGGCCCGAAGGCATCTTCAGTGATTCCAAGCGTTTCCCGGTAGAGTTCTTCGGCGGTTTCGTACTGTGCGCTCATGTAATGCACGCCGGCCAGCTGATCACAACAACTGGCTGTGGTCGGATGGCGGTGTCCGAGCTGTTCGCGACCGAGCTTCAGCGCCCGACGGAGCAATCCGTCGGCTTCTTTCAGTTCCCCACGCGCCTTGTACACACCGGCCAGGTTGCACAGCCAGGCGATCAGTTCGGCGCTTTCAGTGCCGGCGCGCTGCTCGACTTCGCCGATGCCTTCGCGATAGGTCGCAATGGCCGAATCCAGATCCTGCTCATCCTCGTGCCGCACCGCCAGGAGGTGCAGCACGGCGGTCATGCCCGGATCGCCGGGCTCATCACGGCCGCGCCGCAACTGCAGGGCCTCGCCCAGAAACTTCAGCCGGTCTTCCGTACCCGTTTCCGGGTGTCCGCCCAGGCTTTCCAGAAAGCGGGCCCGCACCGGCTCGTTGCCTTCGACGATCGCCCGGGTCAGCCCGTGTTCCAGCCAGTCGCGCGGCGGGCTTTCGCCACTCAGGCTGACCGTCAGATTGACCAGCCCCAGCGTGGCGGCCGCCGGCAAATCGTCGTCCAGCAGAGCCTCCAGGCGCTGCATGACGCTTTGCGTATCGCCGGTGCGGCGCCAGTACCGCAGTGTGTCGAAGCGATAGGCGCCGTGCGTCATGGCCTCCAGCCATTCCGGCGTACAGAGTTGCTCCACGACCTGGTCTTGCTGGCCGGCTGCGGCCAGATGCCAAAGCCCCAGCAAGGCAGCGCCGGGTGCGTCTAGCCCGGCGTGATGACGAGCAAGCTCAAGATGCAGGCTTTGGCGCTGCCCGTGGTCGGCCAAGCGACGCGAGGCCGCCACTTCGCGCACCAGGGCACTGGCCGGAATCCAGCGCCCGTCGTCTGAATGGACGAATTCTTTCAGGGTTTCGAGCGCCGGTGCCGGGTCGGAGTCACACAGCGCTACCAGCGAACTCGTGTCCAGCCCGCCCCGGGCCGCCCACAACAATTCCAGGACCTGGCGGCTGGATGGATCGTCCAGATGCCCGCGGAGCCGGCCACGTGCTTCGGAAACCTCCCGGGTCGCAACGTGTTCGATTTCCCGCTGCGCCCGCTCGCGCAGCAATTCCGCCGACGGCCCGGGCACGGTCGACAGCGCTACGCTGACACCCGGCGGCAGATGTTCCGGCAGCCAGCTCAAGTCAGGTTCCAGCCCGCCCTTGCTCAAGTTTTCCGCGTCGGCTAAAACCAGACTGACCGATCCTGAAGCAGCAGCGCGCGCCAGCCAGTTGGGCAGTGCCTCGCGCATGACCTCGGGATCGAACGGCAGCGGGTCGCGAAAGCCACAGCCCCGCTTCAGGGCCGCCAGGAGACGCCACAAAAACACGTTGGGATCCTGGCTTTCGCCGCCCAGAGCGGCGTGATGAAAAAACACCCAGTCGCTCGTGTCGCGTGCGGCCGCCAGCAGCCGTTCCGCCCTTCCGGATCCTACCGGACCGGTGAGCAGCGTCACGCCGGTCTCCAATGCCGGCGCCTTGACCGTCTTCGCGGCCGAACAAAAAACCGCCATCAGGCGATCTTCCGGCAGCAAAGTGTCTTCTAATGTGCTCATGCTTTCCAATCGAAATTTCAGGCCACGCTGATTATGCCCGATGGCGGCAAATACGGGCGAGTGCGGCACATCGGGCTTGACCGTGCAGTCTGCAAGGGGGACAATAGTGGGCTATCTCGTGGCTACGTAGCTCAGCTGGTTAGAGCACAGCACTCATAATGCTGGGGTCGGT
>CAZUTZ010000127.1:0-7610 GCA_964623655.1 uncultured Wenzhouxiangella sp. | reverse complement strand
CCTGCTCGCGCGGTTTTGCCTCGTTCGAGTAGGATTTCGCGCGTTACCAGGACGGCCCTTTCGTGCGCCTCGACTTGCTGATCAACGGCGAGAAGGTTGATGCCCTGAGCAGCATCGTGCATCGGCAGGTGTGCGAACGGCGCGGCCGCGAGCTCGCCGAGCGCATGCGCGAGCTCATCCCGCGCCAGATGTTCGACATCGCCATTCAGGCGGCCATCGGCTCGCACGTCATTGCCCGCACTACGGTCAAGGCCTACCGCAAGAACGTGACCGCCAAGTGCTACGGCGGCGATGTCACGCGCAAGCGAAAGCTGCTGGAAAAGCAGAAAGCGGGCAAGCGGCGCATGAAGCAGGTCGGGCGCATCGAAATTCCGCAGGAGGCGTTCCTGGCCGTGCTGCGCACCGACAGCAGCAAATGACGCAAATGACTTCTACCGGCAAATTTTGACCATGGATTTTGCACTGATACTGAGCGTACTGGCGCTGGCCACCGGAATCCTCTGGCTGCTGCAGCGCTTTTACCTCAACCCCAAGGCGCGGCGCGAGGGTCGCGAGCCCTCACAGTGGGTGGAAAGCGTCGCTTCGCTGTTTCCCATCATTGTCATCGTGCTGGTGTTCCGGTCCTTCGTGCTGGAGCCGTTCAAGATTCCGTCCGGCTCGATGATTCCGACGCTCGAAATCGGCGATTTCATTGCCGTGACCAAGTTCTCTTATGGTTTGCGCCTGCCGGTGCTCAACACCCGCATCCTGGAAATCGGCGAACCGGAGCGCGGCGATGTCATGGTGTTCCGCTTCCCCGAAGACGAGCGAATCAACTACATCAAGCGCGTCGTCGGTTTGCCCGGAGACACCGTGACCTACCGCAACAAGGTGCTGTTCATCAACGGCGACCCGGTCGAACAGGAGACGGTAGGCCCATTCGTGGGCGAAGGCCTGAATCGCAACCCGCCGGGTCGTCAGCCGATCAAGCGCCTTGAGCTGCTGGGCTCCGAGCCGCACAACATCATGGTGTTTCCCGACCAGCCCGATCGGGAAACCCAGACCTGGACGGTGCCACAGGGACATTATTTCGTCCTCGGGGACAACCGCGATCAGTCGCTGGACAGCCGTCACTGGAATTTTGTGCCCGAAGACAACCTGGTGGGTCGCGCCTGGCGGATCTGGATGCACTGGGACTGCGCGCGCGGCTGCGTGGTGTGGAGCCGAATCGGTGATAAAATCCAGTAAGGAGGCGCGGGCCTAAGGATTTAGCGGGTGGTCACACTTGGGAGGTCTCAGAACATGATCCGTGAAGTTCGGGGGATGACTTTGATCGGCTTCATCATGGTGCTTGCCCTGGTGTTGTTCGCGGCTTATCTCGGTATCAAGCTGGTTCCGATCTACATGAACCACTATTCGGTGGTCAGCGAGATGCGGGCCATTGCCGAGCAGCCGGGGTCGGCCAACATGGCGCCGCAAACCCTGCGTCGTGATCTGATGAGCCGACTTGATCTCAGCTATGTCCGACATGTCGGTCCGGAGCATATTCAGATCGAGAGAAGCCCGAATGCGAATCTGGTGGTTGCTTATGAAGTGCAGGAACACCTCATCGGCAACATGGATGCGCTGATCCGCTTTGAACGCGTCGAGCCCTTAAGCAATTAGCGCGACCGATCACATTCCCGGGATCGACCACCGTTTCAGCGACCCCGCGCTGCTGGCCCAGGCGCTGACGCATCGCAGTCATGGGCCGAGACACTACGAGCGTCTCGAGTTTCTGGGTGACAGCCTGTTGAACCTGGTCGTCTCCGAGCTGCTCTATCACCGGCGACAGCACGCCCCCGAAGGCGACCTGAGCCGCATGCGCTCGCGGCTGGTGCGGGATGTCACCCTGGCTGAAATCGCCGCCGAACTGAACCTTAGCCCATACTTGCGCCTGGGGCAGGGTGAACTCCGCAGCGGCGGTTTCTTGCGCGAGTCCATCCTGGCCGATGTGGTGGAAGCCCTGATTGGCGCGGTCTACATCGATGCCGGCTTCGATGCCGCGCGTCAGGTCGTCATCGACCTGATCGGCCGGCGCCTGGACGAGTTGCCGGAAGCCGAAGAGCTCAAGGACCCCAAAACCCGGCTGCAGGAGCTGCTGCAGGCCCACGGGCGGGATCTGCCGGAATACACGGTTCTGGCCGAAAGCGGCGCCGATCACGCCAAGCGTTTTCTCGTCCGCTGCGCGCTGGGGGATCTCCTGGCGCCGGTCCAGGCCGAGGCCAGCAGCCGCCGCAAGGCCGAGCAGGCCGCCGCGCGAATCGCTCACCAGGCGCTGCTGCAGGAACTGGCCGAGGGGGCGGACGAAGAGAATTCCCGGCTCAAAAAAGCACCGGGCGGCCATGATGAGTGAGCCTGTGTTCGGCCATGTCGCCCTGATCGGCCGACCCAACGTCGGCAAGTCGACCCTGCTCAATGCCCTGATCGATGAACATCTCGCCATCGTGACCCACAAGCCGCAGACCACCCGCCACCAGATTCTGGGCGTGGTCAACGACCAGCGCGGTCAGCTGGCTTTTGTCGATACCCCGGGCGTGCACCGGCGGCGTTCGCACGCCCTCAATCAGAGACTCAACCGGGCGGCAGCCGGTGCGCTGAGAGGCGTGGACGGCGCGGTGCTGGTGGTCGATGCCGGGCGCTGGACCGACGAAGACCAGCTCGCCGCTTCGTTGCTGGAGGGATTCGGCGGCCTGAAAATCCTGGCCCTGAACAAGATCGATGTGCTGAAAGACCGCCAGCAGCTGCTGGCGAAAACCGCCGAATTGTCGGCTCGGCTGGGCATTGACTGCGTTGTTTACCTGTCGGCCCTGAAAAAAGACGGCCTGAACGATCTGCTCGATGAACTCTTTGCCCGCCTGCCGGCCGGTCCACCGCAGTACCCGCTCGATGAATTCACGGATCGGTCTTCGCGCTTCCTCGCCGCCGAGCTGGTTCGGGAACAGCTGATGTTGCAGCTGCACCAGGAAATTCCCTATGGTTTGACGGTGGTCGTCGAGCGCTTCGAAGCCGAAGGGCGTCGGTTGCTGATCGATGCCCTGATCGTGGTTGCCGAGGACCGGCACAAGGGCATGGTGATCGGCCGCCAGGGTGCGGTGCTGAAGCGCGTCGGCAGCCGAGCGCGCAAGGCCATGGCGGAATTGTTCGGGCAGCCGGTTCATCTCACGCTGCACGTCAAGACCCGGGCCGGCTGGATCGACGATGAACGCCTGCTCGACGAGCTGGGTTTCGCTGATCGATCCTGAACCGAGTGGGCCGGGTTGAGTCGTTTCGAGTCCGAGCACAGCTGGATACTGCATCGCCGGGCCTGGCGCGAATCCAGCGCCCTGGTTGAACTGTTCAGCCTCGAGCATGGCCGCGTCGGTCTGGTGGCGCGCGGTCTGCGCCGTCAGTCCTCGCCCTGGCGCGGACTGGGTGAGCCGTTCATCCCGCTTTGCACAAGCTGGGTGCGGCGCGGCGAGATGGGTACGCTGACCGCTATCGAGGCCACGGGCTCGCGGGTTTCACTGATCGGTGAGGCGCTGTGGTGCGGTTTGTACGCCAACGAACTGATTCTGCGCCTGGTCGGCCGGGATGACCCGGTCGCGCCGATGTTCGGCGCCTACAGCGCGCTGTTGATGGAGCTTGGGACCGACGCGGACCGACACGCGGCCCTGCGCCGTTTCGAGTTGGCGCTGCTCGACAATCTCGGGGTGGCGCCCGATCTGAGCCGCGAGGCGCTGCAGGGCAGCCCGATCGAGCCGGAAGGCTGGTATCGGCTGGAGCCTGAAGCGGGCTTTCTGCCCGCACAGACTGGGCGCGGCGCTTACTCGGGAAAGGCGATACTGTCGCTGACCGGTCAGGCGGAAGCCGACGCCGATCTGCGCCGCCAGGCGAGACAAATCATGCGGGTCCTGATCGACCACCAGCTCGATGGCCGGCCCTTGAAAACCAGAGAATTATTCAGGAGTGTGAGATGAATGACTTGTTGCTGGGTGTGAATATCGACCATGTCGCCACATTGCGGCAGGTCCGCGGCACGCCCTATCCGTCGCTGGTCGAAGCCGCGCGGCTGGCCGAGGAGGCGGGCGCGGACGCCATTACCATTCACCTGCGCGAGGATCGACGACACATCCAGGATGCCGACGTCGAGACGCTGGCCGGCTGCCTGCAGACCCGCATGAATCTCGAACTTGCGGTGACCGATGCCATGTTGAGCATCGCTGAACGAGTGCGCCCGGCCGACGTCTGCCTGGTCCCGGAGCGTCGCGAGGAGCTGACCACGGAAGGGGGCCTGGACGTGGTCGGACAATCGGCGGCGGTCAGCGCGGCTTGCCGGCGTCTTGGCGCTGCCGGCATTCGGGTTTCCCTGTTTATCGATCCGGAACCCGACCAGCTGCGCGCCGCGAGTGCGGCGGGCAGCCCGGTTGTCGAGTTGCACACCGGCTGCTATGCCGATGCTCAGGGCGAAGCCAGAGCGCAGGAGCTTGCCCGTCTGAACCGAGCGGTGGATCTTGGCAGCCAGCTGGGTCTGCAGGTCAATGCCGGGCATGGTCTGACCCTGGAAAATGTCGCACCCGTAGCGGCGATGGCCGACATTCGTGAGCTCAATATCGGTCACGCGCTGGTCGCCCGCGCCGTGTTCGTCGGTCTGCCCGAAGCGGTACGGGAAATGAAGCAGAAGATGAACAGTGCCCGCGCTGCGACACTCAGCACCTCAGTCTAGAGTCTGGTTGGCACCCTGTATTTTCAGCGCCTGGCAGGCAGCCCAG
Organism: uncultured Wenzhouxiangella sp.; assembly: GCA_964623655.1. Classification (GTDB taxonomy): domain Bacteria; phylum Pseudomonadota; class Gammaproteobacteria; order Xanthomonadales; family Wenzhouxiangellaceae; genus Wenzhouxiangella. The sequence goes on along the minus strand of CAZUTZ010000127.1, from coordinate 2,841 downwards.
GCCGTGCGCAGGAAGTCGGCATAGGCGGTGCCGGTGGAGCTGGACGGCTGGTCCTGCAGGCTGCGCCGCAGCGTGCTGCAGGTCCGGCTGAATCGCGTGGCGCCGGCAAAGCCGCCAGCGCCGGTCCACTGGTGCAGCAGTTCAGCGACCCGGTCCTTGTCACCGCTCAGCAGCCATTGATCCAGCAGGGGCAGTTTTTCAGCCAGTTCCTGACCCAGCATCAGACCCAGACGAGCCACCGAATCGTCATCCCCATGGGTTGCCACCCGCGCTCGCGCGAGGTCCAGCAGCGGCTCGGTCCCGGAAAAATCCGACGGGTCGGGCCTGAGCGCGGCCGCCGGGCCCAACTCGAGAATCCGGCGCAGTGTTGTGGCGATTTGCGGGATGGACATCGGCTTGCTCAGATAGGCGTCGAAGCCGTTCTCGAGCAGGCGCGCCCGTTCTTCCGGGCGGGCGTCGGCGGTCATCACGATCATGCGGGCTTCAGCGGCGGGTCCGCCCAGATCACGTATCCTGTGAGCGGTTGCCAAACCGTCCAAGTTCGGCATGTGCAAGTCCATCAGAATCACATGGTAGGCCTGACTTCCGCAGCGCTCGATGGCTGCCTCACCGCTGTCGACCAGGTCGAGTTGGCCGACCAGCTCGGTCAGTCCGGCGCGGAGGAATTCGCGGTTGACCGGATGGTCGTCGACGACCAGTACTTTCAGTTGACCGAGCGAGTCCGTGGCAAATGAATCCGACATGGCGTCAATATAGCGCAGCGGCCGCGCTGGGCAAAGTGCTGGGCTTGCTTCTGGTCTGCGCGCAGGCGGCAGCCGCGGATTCGATGCTGGAGTTTTCCACTGGCCCGACCCGTGTGGCCGGCATCAGCTGGACCGAGCTGAACATGCACTACCGGCCAGGCGCGGCCGGCGAGCGCGACTGGCGGCTGGCAATCAGGGGTCTGAACGCCGGCGACGGACTGCCGGAGCTGGAAGTGCTCATGCGCTGCCCTGCTGTTCGCTTCGGCGAATACGGGCCGGAATGTGATTCGGCCCGAATGGTCCTGGCCCCGGACGGCATGGAGCCGTTCGAAATTGATGATCTGCGTATTCGCAGCGGTCCTGACCGGGGGGGTGAGTTGGTCTGGGACAGTCCGGCGGGGCGGATCAAGTTCGCCTGGCAAATGCCGGCCGACGGCCCGGCGGTCAATTTGAAACTGGAGGATCTGGATCTCGGACTGGTGCTGCCTTCGCTGTGGGGCGAATGGGGGCTGGACTGGCTCGGCGGGCGAATGAGCGCCGACTTCAGCTTCCAAAACGGGACCGTCCGCGGCGCGGCGCGCTGGTCGGACGGTGAGTTTGACGGCTTGTCCGGCCTGGTCGCGGCCGAAGGTCTCGAGCTTGCCGTGGAGATGGAGGCGGATCTGGCGGCCGACGGCGCCGGCGCGCGGCTTCGCCTGCGCCAGGAAGCCGGCGAGCTGCTGTTCGGGCCGGTCTATCTGCCGCCGCCGCCCGAGCCGCTGAAGCTGGCCGTGGACTTGCGGCAGCTTCCCGGAATCGGTGACCCGGATCGCATCGAGATTCCGAGCTTTTCCATGATCGATCCGGGCAGTCTGGCGGCCGCCGGGTCAGTGGAACTGGTGCGCGTGGACGATGCCTGGTCGCTCGAGGCCCTGGCGCTGGATGATCTCGATATCCGGCTGTCGAGTTTCTGGGCGCGCTGGATGGACGGGCCGGCCGCCGCCGCCGGCTTTGGCGGTCTGGAACTGGCCGGATCGCTCTCCGGCCAGGGCCACTGGCGCTCCGGTCACTTGCCGGCAGGTGAGCTGCGGCTCGACGGCGGGTCGGTGAGAGATCCGCGCGAGCGCTTTGCGCTGTCGGCACTGCAGGCCCGCATGGGCGGCGACGGCTCGGCCGTGAGCGGCGAACTGGGCTGGGAAGGGGCGAGCCTCCTGGGCTTGCCGCTGGGTGCGTCGGAATTAGCGGTTCACGTCGACGAGATCGGCCTGCGGTTGCTCACACCGTTCCGGGTGCCGGTACTGGACGGCGCCGTGGCCGTCGACAGCCTGGTTCAACCTGCCTGAGCTCCCGTCCAGGCTGGTCCTCGATGCCCGCATCCTGCCGGTCAGCTTGAGCGAGCTGACGCGCGAATTGGGTGTGGTTGAACTCGGCGGTACGCTGGCCGGCCGTTTTCCGGGCGTTCAGTATCAGGAAGAGAGGCTGATTTTTGCCGGCGGCATCGTGATGGACGTTTTTTCCGGCGAGGTTGAAGTCGATGGCCTGGAAATCGAGCGCCCGTTCGGCAGTCTGCCGGCGCTGTCCGCTCATGTCGACCTGCGACGCCTTGACCTGCTGGAGCTGACCGGCGCGTTCGACTTCGGCCGCATGGAAGGCCGAATGTCCGGCTGGGTGAGGGAGCTGCGCTTGCTGGACTGGCGTCCGGTGGCCATGGATGCGCGCGTTTTCACCCACGAGGATGTCCCGCGCCGCCGGATCAGCCAGCGCGCGGTCGAAAATCTGTCCAGTCTGGGCGGCGCCGGCGGTGCCTTGCTGTCCGGGACAGTCCTGCGCGTTTTTGACGATATCCCCTATCGTCGCGCCGGGCTGGCCTGCCGGTTGAGCAACAACATCTGCCATATCGATGGCGTGGCGCGACACGAATCCGGCGGTTTCATCATCGTCGAGGGACGCGGGCTGCCGCGTCTGGACGTGGTCGGCCACCGTCGTCTGGTCGACTGGCCGCAGCTATTGCGTCAGTTCGAGGCCATCCGCGCCCAGCCCGACTGAGGCCCGCCGGCGCCGCTCAACGCGCTTCCTCCTCGACCGGGTCGGCCCGGCTGATCATGATCTTGCGGATTCG
>CAZUTZ010000126.1:0-7701 GCA_964623655.1 uncultured Wenzhouxiangella sp. | reverse complement strand
TGAGCGCCGGCCTGCTCGGCCTGGCTCAGGGCATCGGCGTGATCTTCGGCGCCAACCTGGGTACGACCTCGGGTGCCTGGCTGATGGCCGGTTTCGGTATCCGGGTCAATATTTCGGCCTACGCCATGCCGCTGCTGGTTTTCGGCGTCATTTTCATCTTCAATCGCTCCCGGCCGATGAAGGGCCTGGGTTACGTGCTGGCGGGAATCGGCTTTCTGTTTCTCGGCATCCACTACATGAAAGAGGGATTCGAGACCTACCAGCAAAGCATCGACTTGAGCCAGTATGCGGTCGAAGGGGTTCGCGGGCTTTTGCTCTACACGCTGCTGGGCATCATCGCCACAGTGGTCATGCAGTCCAGCCACGCGACGCTGATCCTGACCATTACCGCCTTGTCGGTCGGCCACATCACCTACGAAAACGCACTGGCGCTGTCGATCGGCGCCAATGTCGGCACTACCATTACCGCGCTGCTGGGCGCGGTCGGAGCGAACATCGCCGGGCGTCGCCTGGCGGCGGCCCACCTGGTATTCAACGTGACCACCGGGCTGATTGCGTTGGTGTTTATCCAGGTGTTTCTGGTGGCCGTCGACACCTTCAGCGCCTGGTTGGGGATCGCGCCGGATAACCACACGCTCAAGCTTGCGCTGTTCCATACCCTGTTCAACCTGACCGGCGTCATCGTCATGGTGCCGTTCATCAATCCGCTGGTGACCGTGCTGGAAACCCGGATGCAGCCGCGCAAGATTCAGCTCGATGAACCCAAATTCATCAGCCAATCCATGCTCGAAACGCCCGGGGCCGCTTTGGAGGCGACGCGACGCGAATTGCTGCGACTGTTCCGACGCGCTTTCAGCCTGATCGCCAGCGTGATCAGCTTCGAACCGGGCCTCCTGCGCCAGGCCCGGACACGCTCCGATCTGCCTCCGCCGCCCGACCGGATCCAACCTGCGGATGTGGACGATCTTTATGTGAAACGGATCAAGCCGCTGCATGGCCTGATCCTGGATTTCCTGGCCCGCCTGTCGGTCAGCGGCAAGCGCGCCCAGCAGTTGGTGATGCTGCGCCTGGCCAGCCAGGAGTTGATCGAGGCGGTCAAGGGCGCCAAGCACCTGCAAAAAAACATGTCGCGCTACCTCGTGTCCAGCAATCTGTATCTGCGCGGGGAGTACCTGGTGCTGCGCGAAAACCTGGGCTATGTGCTGTCACGCCTGGATCAATTGGCCGCCGAATCACAAACGGACTCCGACCAAATCGATCTGGAACTGGCAGAGCTGGCGTCGGATATCGAAGAGCACGACATCGTCAGCAGCGGTCGAGTGGATGAACTGATCCGCAGCCGCCACATCGAACCGGAACAGGCAACTTCACTTATGAACGACAGCGCCTACAGCTACCGTATTTCGAAAAATCTGCTGACCATGGCCCGGGCCACTTTCGTGCCGTTCGAGGATCTCGACCCGGAACTGCGTGAAGCGGTCGAGCTGAATCAGGAAGAAATACGCGACCTTCTGACCAGCAGTCCGGATTCGCCGGCAAGCAGGCCCTGAGGCTGCTTCAAGAAGCGACCCACCTGACGCAGCCGGCAGGTGGGTCGCTCGTTAAACGCACAACGGTGGCGATCGAATGGATCAGAACTCGTACTGGAAGCGAGCCCCGAAGACCCAGCTGTCCCAGGTCTTGGGGCCATCGTTGACCAGATCCACGCCGCGCTCGGCGTCGACATACATCAGGTTCAACTTCAGGATGATGTCGTCTTCCGGATACCAGTTCAGGCCCAGAGTCCAGTGTTCGACCTTCTGGCGATCATCCGGCTCGTGGTGTTCCGTGGAATCGGCGATCGCGTAACGCGCCAGCAATTCCCAGGCACCCGATCCTCCTTGACTCATCGGTCGGAGGATGGCGGTGCGGCCGAAGTCGCCGCTGAACGGGCGATAGTTCCGTCGCTCTCCGGTCAGGAAATAGCTGGCTTGCACATACCAGCCGTCGGCGGTCATGCTCGTCACGTCAGGGTTATCAAAGTCCAGGGCATCGGAATCACGGTTCAGATCCTGACGAATGTATTCCCCCTGAAGCGAGAACGGTCCCTGACCCCAGGCGGCTTCCAGAGCGAAGGTGGTCCAGTCCTTGACCGCTTCCATGTCGTTCTCGCCGATCAACCGGCCGTCGACCGCCCGCGTCCCTAGGCGAGTGCGCATGCGCACCGGTTCGTACTCGCGCTCGCGTCCGCGGGAGCGTTCATATTCAAAGGCGTTCTTGCGGTAGTTCGCCGACACACCCAGATGGCTGAAGATGCCGCGCTCTTCGTCGAAAACCGGTGGGAATGAAGCCCGCCCTGCAACGGAATAGCCTTCGGTGACATCGCGGTTGCGGGCAACCCCGTCGCCGCCGAAAACGCCGATGGCCGCGTAGTAGTCCGGCACCAGCGTTTCATACATGACACCGATCTCGCGACTGGGCCGATAGGCATCGACGGGCGAGGCGCGCTCAAGAAAGGAAATCCGGCGGGAGCTGGTCGAGCTTTCCATGCTGAACGGCTCCTTGAAATTCCCCACGGCCAGACGACCGCGATTGAACAGATAGGCCATGTAGGCGTTGGCAAAACCGACTTCGTTATCGCGGAAATCCACTTCCAGCTGCCATTCCCAGCGGTTCCACATAATGCCCAACGCGCCCAGGCGGGCACGCCGGAGGATGGTGCCGTAACGCGCGATGTCGCCGCGATCTTCGCGTTCGTCGTCGGTGCTACGGAACGGGTCCTGCACGTAGGCCCCGTCGACCATCAAGCGACCGCGAATGCCGAAGCGATGCATGCCGTCCGCGGACTCGACCTGAAAACGATTCACGCGCGCTCTGAACTGCTCATCGGGAATGGGCGCCAGCGGCTCGTAGTCAAGCCCGTCGAATTCCTGGCTGACCGGTTCCTCTTCCGGCTCGTCTTCGTCTTCCGCCAACAGTTCGGCGACGTCCTGCTCGGTGAGAATGCCCCGTTCGACCAGCTTGTCAATCAGCCGACGCATATCGTCGCTGGCAGCAACGGGCAGCGCCAGCCCCAAAGCCACAGCCATGGCCACCAGCTTATTGGCTTTCGCTAGAGTTGAGTTCATGAAGGATCCTGTTAATTAGAGTGGGATACCGAGTGCTACCCGGTATTCAACAAAAAATTAACGGCCCTTCATGAATTAATGCTTGCAGAAAAATGACGTTTTGATGTCGCTTAAATGTCGAGGATGGCCATAGGGCTTGCCCAGTTGGAAACCCGGCCACTGGCCGGCGTTCTGCTTACCAGTTCCGATAAGGGTTTTTCATCAGCATGGCGTTGTAGTAGCGCGCGTCGCCAGTGACCTCCTCGCCCAGCCACGACGGTTTCTCGAAGGATTCGTTCTCCGAGACCAGCTCGATTTCGGCCACCGTCAGGCCCTCGTTGTCGCCGTAAAACTCATCGACTTCGAAGGTCTTGCCGGCGTGTTCAACCAGATAGCGCGTCTTGTCGATCGCGCCGGGCTCGCAGATGGCCAGAAGTTCGCGGGCTTCGGCCACCGGAATGGCCTGCTCCCACTCGTATCGACTCGCGCCCGAAGCGCTACCGATACCCTTGATGGTCAAAAAGCCCTGATCGCCCTTGATCCTGACCCGAACGGTGCGTTCCGGCACCGAGGAAAGATAGCCCTGAATGATTCGGGTCTGGCGGCTGGCCTGCGACTTGAAGTCGCCGCGAACGAGAAATTTGCGTTCGATTTCCTGGGCCATGAAATCCTTCTCCCACTGCTTTTGATCAGTTCGCCAGCGGCTTGTCGATCATACCAATGACCCGCTTGATGGCCTGGAGGTAGTTGATGTTCTCGACACCCTCAAGCCCGACGTCGGCCAGCGTCCTGAGGATATCGGCACGCTCCGTCGATTCGGAGTTGATCGTGGCCACACGCGCACCGTTGATCAGGACATGGCCATACTCGCAGATCGTGTCGTTGACCATGTAGCCGAATCGCTGCTTGTGGACACGCACAGCCTGCAGTTCGGGATGGGCCTGTACCAGGTCCATGAACGTCTCCAGCGCGAAATGCTCCTGCTCGGGCAGGGAGAGGTCGACCTGAAACGCGGGGATCACCTCATCCATCAAACTCGTCCGGCTGATGGGGAATTCTCCTTTCATCAGCGGATTCCACTGTTCCAGCCCGTCAACCGTCTGAACATAGGTCTTGATGTCCATCTTGCCGTCGCGGATTTTGGTGTTATTGACGTCATTGCTTCGCGACACGATGTAGATCTCATCGGACTGACGCTCCCACACAGCCTCCGGTACCGGCACCGATAAACGGGCCATGCGGTGATGCGCCCTGTCGAACTGCTGGCCGAAACTGCGGAATTCAAAGCGGGGTCTGGATTCAGCACCGATGTGCAAAGATTGATTCATGGCAACAGCCCGCAGTGTCAAGTCGTGGCTGGAGTATAAGATCTCATTTTCTGCGTTGCCGAAAGAATGGAGGCTTCGAACTAGAAAACGCCGGCCATAGGGCCGGCGTTTTCTAGTTCAGGGTTCAATGCTTCGGTTACCGTTCGCTGCGCCCACCAGGCTCGGCAAATTGGCTGATCCAGCGCTCGACTTCGTTGTACCAGTAAACCGAGTTGTTCGGCCTGAGAATCCAGTGGTTCTCGTCCGGGAAGTAGATCAGGCGCGACTCGATATCCTGCGACTGCAGGGTTCTGAAAATCTCGAAGGCCTGCCCGACCGGTACACGGTAGTCAAGCTGGCCGTGGATGATCAGCGCCGGGGTATGGAAATCGCCGGCCAGGTAATGCGGCGAGATCTCTTCATAGATCTCCGGGTTTTCCCAGAAATGTCCGAAGCGCGTGGCGTGCACGGCGAAGTCTGCGGCCATCTGCGAATACATGTTGTAGACCGGCGCGTGGATGACCAGCGCGTTGAAGGGATGTTCCTTGCCCATGAGCACCGAGGAGAGATACCCGCCGTAGCTGCCGCCGCCGGCAACCATGCGCTCCTCATCGATCCAGTCTTTCTCGGCAAACCACTCGGCAGCCGCCACCGTGTCGTGATAAGGCGCGGTCATCCAGTCCGGATTGATGGAATCGGTGAAGTCCTGACCCCAGCCGGGTGAACCATGAAAGTTGTGCCATGCCGTGACATAGCCCCAGGAAGCAAAGGTCTGGGCATTCCAGCGGAAGTGGAAACCATCGGTGATCGGGCTGTGCGGCCCGCCGTGGATGAGCAGGAAGAGCGGATATTCCTGGTCCGGATCAAAACCCGGCGGATAGTGCACCCACATCTGGATTTCGGCGCCGTCGTAGCCGGTGTAGGTGACCGACTCGTAGTGACCGAGATCGACGTCTGCCAGGACTTCGTCGTTGAAGGTGTCCAGACGCGCAGCGCTTCCCGAAAGGGGATCGATTCGCACCACTCGCGGCGGGTACAGGAAACTGTGGTTGCTGGCAATCAGCGTCCCGTCATCGGCCACGCTCAAGCCGCCAAAGTCGGTTTGATCGGTGACCGCGCGCACTTCCCCGTCGAGGTCGATGTAGAACAGGCGGGTGACGCCGTCATCGGCCGCCGTGCCGAAAAAGCCGGCGCTGTCGGCGTTCCACACCAGGCCGCCGGGCGAGCGGTCCCAGTCGTCGGTGATGCGTCGGGTGGTCCCGTCTTCCAGATCCCGGACGATGATGTTGACCGTGTCGGCATAAAATCCCGGAATCAACCGACTGCCCCAGGCCAGCATGCGGCCGTCGGGGCTGAACATGGGATTGCCGTCGCCGGCTTCGTTTTCTTCGGTCAGGTTCTCGGCGCTGTCGGACCCGATCTCGCCCAGAAACAGGTCGATCTCCGGGTCAACGTCCTGCCCGTCGCGGGAATCCGAGGTGAAGGCGATATGGGTTTCTTCCGGGTGGATTGCATAGCTGCCCAGGCCCTGCGAAGAACGCGGCAATTCACGGCCCATGGGCTGGGTGATGGCCTCGACATCACCGCCGGCGGCCGGAATGCGGAAGACGTGGGCCTGACGGTCTTCGCTGATCCAGTGGTCCCAGTGCGAATAAGGCAAGGCGTTCCACTGATGCGCCGTTACCTTGGAATCGCGGTCGGCCTGGATCTGCTCGGCCATTTCGTCCCAGCTCTTGTCCGGCCAGACCCGGGTGATGAAGTACAGGTGATCGCCGACCCAGCGCAACGCCGACACACCGGTCGGTACGTCGCTCAGACGCTCGGCCTCACCCGGACCGTCCATGGGCAGCAGGTAAATCTGTGCGGCCTCGTCGTCGTCACGTCGGGCCGTAAAAGCCAGGGTTGAGCCGTCGGGCGAGAAGACCGGGTTGCCGACCGAAGCGCCTTTCTTGGTCAGCGCCCGCTGGACATCGCCATCGGTCGAGAGCAGCCATAGACGGGTCTCCGATTCGTCGCTGTCCATCTCGTAACTCGTGACCGGCACGACCACGTGGCCTCCGACCGGAGAGATCACCGGGCTGCCGACCCGGTCCATCTCCCACAGGACCTCGACCGAGAGGGTTCGCTTCTCGTCGCCCAGCGCGTCCTGGGCCAGCACCAGCATCGGCACCAGCAACAGTACCCAGAAAGTTCTTTTCAGCATTGTTGTTTCCTTGGTTTTAGGAAAAGTCAGTACAGCTCCAGCCGTGTCACATCCATGGTGTAGGCCGAAGCGGCGGTGTCGTTCTCGACATCTTCGATATTGAGCGTGCCCTCCATCCAGAAGGCATCCCAGATGTTGACCATGGGAATGGCTTCATCCAGACGGCCGTAGATGATCTGGTTGGCCGGCGGCGGCGGCACGTGAATGCAGGCGCCGAAAAACGGCACCAGGAAAAATTCCTTCAAGTTGCCGCGTCCGTCGGTTTCGATCGGCACCACGAAGCCGGGGATGCGGGCTTCCACCCCGTCCAGCTCCGAAATGGTCTTGAAGGACTGGAAGGGTTCGGCCATGGCGAAGCTGCTGTGGTCAATCTGGTCAACGTCTTCCAGCCAGGCCTGGTACTCCTCCTCGGGCATCAGGTCCAGCCACTCCAGTTCGCGCAGGTCTGCCTGCGCCATCAGGGGCAGCAAAAGAGCTGCCATCAGCAGCGGAGACAATTTCAATTTTTTCAAAAGCATGATGTTTTCGCCGATCCAGCGGAATCGCGTGTGTGAGTTTACCGACAACCGACTCTACAGACAGCCCTGTATCCGCCGGGTTCAGGTCTTGACCTGCATGCCGTCGGCCAGCGTGCGTCGATAGGCCATGAAGGCCGGGACCAAGGCAATCAGCAAAGCGGCCAGGAAAATGAGGCCCAGAACACCCAGCTGCCAGGTTTCCGGCCAACTCAAGCCCACGTGCAGTCCATAGGTGGCCAAAAGCCACGGAGCGGCGAGGCTCTGCACGACCACGGCCAGCACCACGCCCAGCACGATGCCCCCGGCGGCAATCAGCCCGGCCTCGAACACCAGCAGGCTGGAAATCTGCCACGGTCGCGCCCCGTTGGCGCGCAGGATCGCCATTTCGCGCCGGCGCTCGTTCAGCGTGGTCAGCAAGACCGTGAGCATGCCCAGCAGCCCGGCCAGCACCACCAGTCCGGCCACCACGCGCAAAACTTGTTCGGCCAGCCCGGTGATGCGCCAGAGTTGCTGCAGGGTAATGCCCGGCATGATCGCAGTCAGGGCCTCCGGGCGATACCGGTTGATGGTTCGCTGCAGGTCGAACA
>CAZUTZ010000125.1:0-7732 GCA_964623655.1 uncultured Wenzhouxiangella sp. | reverse complement strand
CGAGGTCGCGCCGGAACAATCTTAGCGGCGCTCGGGCCCAGTGTCCGTGCTGCAGGCTTGTGCCGAAGGCATGGGTGAGCCAGGGGATGGTGTAGGCCTGATGCGGCGGCGGATCTTGCGCCAGGGTGAAGTCGATTTCGGCCTTGAGTTCGGGATCGAGCACTTCGTCGGCGTCCACCGACAGCACCCAGTCGCCCTGCGTCAATTCCAGCGCGCGCTGCTTCTGGGTTCCGAAGCCGGGCCAGTCGGTTTCGAAAACCCGATCGGTGTACTCCCGGCAGATCGCCACCGTATCGTCGCGGCTGCCGCTGTCGAGAATCACGAGATCGTCGGTCCAGCCGCGCAGCGCCTCCAGGCACGGCCGAACACGGTCGGCTTCATCGCGCACGATCAACATCGCGCTCAAGCGATGACGGCGAGGCTGCGGGTTGCTGGACAGCTCGCGCCGACGTTCGGAGGCCAGCAGGGCAAGGGTGCTGGCGAGAATCAAACTGAACCAGATCACGCCGATATTGCGCTCGAAGATGGACTCGGTGAAAGCCATGGCGGCGAGCATGGCCACCGCGGCCAGGCCGCACCAGGCCAGTTGCTGGGTACTGACCAGGCTGGATTGCTGCATCAGCCAGAACCGTCTGAGCGGCAGGGCGAACAGCAGAACCAGGCCCAGCAAACCGGGCAACCCGGCATACAGCAAGGCCGAAAGAAACTGGTTGTGCGGGTGTCGATAGTCCAGAAGCTGTGCGTTCACTTCTCCAGCAGCCACCGCTTCGGCCACGGCGGCCTCGAAGGCGCCGGGCCCGGGACCCAACAACGGCTGCTCGGCAATCAGCCCGGCGGCAATCGGCCACATTTGCAGGCGTTCCGACACCCCGCCTTCCAGCGCTCGCCCCTGAGCTGCGGCCGAAATTTCCCGCGCCATATCCAGCATGCGCTGATCCATGTTGACCTGCGGCAGCAGATTGAGCCCGACCACGCTGATGATCAGCACCGCCGGGACCAGATAGCGCCAGATTCTGGGTAGCTGGCCCATGAAGCTGATCAAAAACAGCGCAAGCAGGGGCAGGGCGGCCACCCAGGCGCCGCGCGAGCCAGACAGCAGGCTGGCCGAAATGCCGCCCAGCATGCCAACGGCGGCGAACGCGCGCCAGCCTGGATGCAGGCTGACGTTGCTCAGTCGCGGCAGTAGCATGAAGGCGATCAGCAGGGCAATACCACCGAAATAAATGGGATTGGTCGCGCCGCCGACGCGGTCCTCGAACTCACCGATCTGGCCGCTGAGCAAAAACCACCACGCATAGCCGCCGGCGACCAGGCCGCCGACGGCCAGTCCATGCCACCAGTACGGCGCCAGGCCGTCGATCTGGCGCAGGTAAAGAAACAGCGGCAGAATCAGCAGCAGACGAAGGATGCGCCCGAGCGCCTGTGTCCCGGCCGGATCAAAGCCGTGCCAGGCCAGGCCGAGCAAAGTCGCCAGCACGTAGAGCGTGGCGGCAATGGCCAGCAGGCGCTCGCTGGCATGCAGGCCGCGCAGGTGCCAGTTTCGGGTCACGGTCAGCCAGACCAGTGAAACAAGGCCCAGCAGCAAGAATCCGGCGCCCGCCCATTTGGGCAGCACCAGGCCGAAACCGAGCGTGAGCAGCAGGATGAGGCCGGTTGCGCGCGCCAGGGCGCTGTGCGCCGGTATCCGGGTCGCGGCCGGGGGAAGAGTCAGCACGGAAAACCGCCGCAGGCCGAACCGGGGTTATTCGTCTTCCAGAATGTACTCGGCCCCGCAATAGGGGCACTTGGCCTGGCCGGTTTTTTCAATCGGCAGGTAGACGCGGGGATGCGAATTCCACAAGGCCATGTCCGGGGTGGGGCAACTCAATGGCAGGTCGCTGCGACGCACGCGGTAAACGCGCTCGGCGTTGGCGGGTTTCAGGTCGCTTGCAGATTGAGACGGTGGGGTACCCATGACGCTTGGTGGCAGCCGATTTCGACAAGGTAGCCATTGTAGCGGCTGAAGGCTGTCAACGGCTGTGATGGTGACCGGCTGCTTCTCGAGGCACCGTTTCAGAGTCGACTCGGCGCCCTCAGACGCTGAACGGCCTCGAGATAGCGTTGCCGGGTCTGCTCGACGATCTCCGGCGCCAGGCTTGGGCCGGGTGCGGTCTTGTCCCAGTCCAGGCTCTCCAGATAATCCCGGACAAACTGCTTGTCGAAGCTTGGCGGGCTGGTTCCCAGGCGCCATTCGTCCACCGGCCAGAAGCGGGAGCTGTCGGGGGTGAGCACTTCGTCGATCAAAAACAGGTGGCCCTCGTCGTCGAGGCCGAATTCAAACTTGGTGTCGGCGATGATGATGCCGCGGTTGCGCGCATAGGCCGCCGCGCGGCGGTAGATGGCCAGGGCGATGTCGCGCACACGCAGCGCAATTTCCGCCCCGATCAGCTGCTGCATGACGGCAAAATCGATGTTTTCGTCGTGTCGACCCGTGGCGGCCTTGGTCGAAGGCGTGAAGATCGGTTCCGGCAGATTGCCGGCCTGCTGCAGTCCGGCCGGCAGCTTGATCCCGCAGATGGCGCCGGTCGCCTGGTAGTCTTTCCAGCCCGAGCCGGCCAGATAGCCACGCACGATGGCCTCTACGGGCAGGGGTTTCAGGCGCCGCACCAGCATGCTGCGCGGGGCCAGCGCGGCGGCCAGATCGGCCGACCCCACGACCTTGGCCAGGTCTCCGGCGTCGCCGGGCAACAGGTGATTGCGGACCAGGTCGTCGAACTGGCCAAACCAGAAATTGGAGATGCCGGTCAGAATCTCGCCCTTGCCGGGGATGGGGTCGGGGAGGATGACGTCGAAGGCCGACAGGCGGTCCGAGGCCACGATGAGCAAACGCTGATCGTCGACCGCGTAAATGTCGCGCACCTTGCCCTGGTGCAAAAGCTCTAGCGGTGGCTTGGGGTAGTCGGACACGGCTGGCGTACAATTCACGGATTCCATCTCCAGTATACGACCCGACCGAGCCCATGAAACAGCCGCTGGTCATCGCACCGTCGATTCTTTCCGCCGACTTCGCCCGTCTGGGCCAGGACACCCAGGCCGCGCTGGACGCCGGCGCCGACTGGGTGCATTTCGACGTCATGGACAACCACTACGTCCCGAACCTCACCATCGGCCCGCTGGTCTGCAAGGCCCTGCGCGATTACGGCATCACCGCCCCGATCGACGTCCACCTGATGATCGAGCCGGTCGATCGCATCATCCCGGAGTTCGCCGAGGCCGGCGCCAGCCTGATCAGCATTCATCCGGAAACCACCCGTCACCTCGACCGCAGCTTGAGCCTGATCCGCGAATGCGGCTGCCAGGCCGGCATCGTGTTCAACCCGGCCACGCCGCTGGAGGCGCTGGAATGGGTGATCGACAAGGTCGACCTGGTGTTGCTGATGTCGGTCAACCCCGGTTTTGGCGGGCAGAAGTTCATCCCGTCGGCCTTGCCCAAGCTCAGGCAGGCGCGTCGCATCATCGACGAGTCCGAGCTGGAAATCCGCCTGGAAATCGACGGCGGGGTCAAGCCCGAAAACGCCGCCGAGATCATCGCTGCCGGCGCCGATACCCTGGTCGCTGGTTCGGCCATCTTCGGCGCTCAGGACTATGCAAGCGTCATTCGCGCCCTGCGCGGTGAGCGCCCGGCCTGAACCACCCCTGCTTTACAATCCCGCCCAGCCCGCTAAACCTAGTCCCTGAACCCTGAACCCTGAACCCTGAACCCTGAACCCTGAACCCTGTCTTTTCCGTGGACGCCCAGCGCTTCGAACAACTCGCCCATCGCGGCTTCAACCGGATTCCGGTCTGGCGCAGCATTGCCGCCGATCTCGACACGCCGCTGTCGGTCTACCTGAAGCTGGTCGACGGCCCCAACGCCTTTTTGCTGGAATCGGTGCAGGGCGGCGAGAACTGGGGCCGCTACTCGATTATCGGTCTGCCCTGCCGGCGGTCCTGGCGGGCGAGCCATCAATGCCTTGAGCAACTGGACTTCGGTCGCGTGGTCGCGCGCCAGGAGGGTGTCAATCCGCTGGACGCGATTGCCGAACTGGCCGAGCAGGTCTCAGTGCCGGAGATCGAAGAATTACCGGGCTTCAGCGGTGGTCTGGTCGGCTATTTCGGCTACGAAACCGTCGCCCTGATGGAGCCGAAGCTGGATTTTTCGGCCAAGCCCGACCCGCTCGGCGTGCCCGAAATCCTGCTGCTGGAAGCCGAAGAGCTGGCGGTCTTCGATAACCTCGCGCAGCGTCTGAGCCTGGTGGTCAACGCCAACCCCAACGAGCCTGAAGCTTACGCTCGTGCCCAAAGAAGACTGGATCAGCTCGTCCATCGCCTGCGCTGTGGCTCGCCCGGCTATCCGCCGCCGGTCGCCATGCCCGTCCCCGCCGAATCCGACTACCGCTTCGGCTACAGCGAGGCCGATTTCAAGAAAGCGGTCGGCCGCATCAAGGACTATATCCTGGCCGGCGACGCCATGCAGGTGGTGTTGTCGCAGCGCATGAGCGTGGCCCTGTCGGCGCGGCCGCTGGACGTGTATCGCGCGCTCAGAAGCCTGAATCCCTCGCCGTCCATGTTCTTTTTCGACTTCGGCGACTTCAACGTGGTCGGCGCCTCGCCGGAAGTGCTGGTGCGCGTGCAGGACGGTGAGGCCACGGTTCGGCCCATCGCCGGCACCCGCCCGCGCGGCAAAACGCCGGAAGAAGACCGCGCCCTGGAAGCCGAGCTCAAGGCCGATCCCAAGGAACTGGCCGAGCACCTGATGCTGATTGACCTCGGGCGCAACGACATCGGCCGCATTGCCGAGGTGGGCAGCGTCGAGGTCACCGACCATATGGTCATCGAGCGCTACTCCCACGTCATGCACCTGGTCTCGGAAGTCCACGGCCGCATTCAGCCGGGCATGAGCGCCATCGACGTGCTCAAAGCCACTTTTCCGGCGGGCACCCTGTCCGGCGCGCCCAAGGTCCGGGCGATGGAAATCATCAACGAACTCGAGCCGGTGCGGCGCGGCGTCTACGCTGGTGCGGTCGGTTACCTGGACTGGCACGGCGAGGCGGATCTCGCCATCGCCATCCGCACCGCCCTGGTCCAGAACGGCACCCTGCACGTGCAGGCCGGCGCCGGCATCGTCGCCGACTCCGACCCCGACCGCGAGTGGGAAGAAACCCTGAACAAGGGCCGCGCGCTGATCCGCGCCGTGGCCCAGGCCAGTGGAGGCCTGCACCGGTGAACATCCTGATGATCGACAACTATGACTCGTTCACCTACAACCTGGTCCAGTACCTGGGCGAGCTGGGTGCGGAGGTCGATACCCGGCGCAATGACGCTCTGAACGTGACCGATATCCGCGAGCTCAAGCCGGACGGTATCGTGCTCTCGCCCGGGCCTTGCACGCCCGACGAGGCCGGCGTCTGCCTGGATGTTGTGGCCGAGCTGGCCGGGGAAATTCCCATGCTGGGTGTTTGCCTGGGCCACCAGGCCATCGGCCAGGCTTTCGGCGGCAAGGTGGTGCGGGCGCGCCAGGTCATGCACGGCAAGACCTCGCCCATGCATCACGCCGGTCAGGGGGTGTTTTCCGGTCTCGACAATCCCTTCGAGGCCACCCGCTATCACTCGCTGATCGTCGAGCGCGAGAGCCTGCCGGACTGCCTGGAAGAAACCGCCTGGACGGTTTTCGAGGACGGCGGCCGCGACGAAATCATGGGCTTTCGCCACCGCGAGCTGCCGGTCGAGGGCGTGCAGTTCCACCCCGAGTCCATTCTCACCCGGCAGGGCCATGCCCTGCTGGACAACTTTCTGAAAAGTATCAAACCATGAGTCACATTCGCCAAGCCTTGACCCTTTTGGCCGAGCGCCATGACCTGGCACCCGATCTGATGCGTGCGGCCATGACCGAGATCATGGGCGGTGAGGCCGACCCGGCCCAGATCGGCGGTTTTCTGATGGCGCTGCGGGTCAAGGGCGAGACCCCGGCCGAAATTGCCGCCGCGGCCGAAGTCATGCGCGGTTTTGCCGCGCAGGTCGAGATTGACCGTGAGGGCCTGACCGACATTGTCGGCACGGGTGGGGACGGTGCGAGTCTGTTCAACGTCTCGACCGCCTCGTCGTTCGTGGCCGCCGCGGCCGGCGTGCGCGTGGCCAAGCACGGCAACCGCGCCGTGTCGAGCCGGTCTGGCGCGGCTGATCTGCTGGAAGTCGCCGGCTGCCGCCTGGACCTGAACCCGGCCCAGGTGGCCCGGCTGATCGAAGAGCTGAACGTCGGTTTCCTGTTCGCCCCGCAGCACCACGCGGCCATGAAGCACGCCATCGGCCCGCGCAAGTCATTGGGCCTGCGCACCCTGTTTAACCTGCTCGGTCCGCTGACCAACCCGGCGCTGGCGCCCAACCAGGTGCTGGGCGTTTTCTCCTCCGAACTGCTCAAGCCCATGGCCGAGGTCATGCAGTCACTGGGCGCCCGTCACGTCATGGTGGTGCGCAGCACCGACGGTCTGGATGAAATTTCCCCGTGTGCGCCGACAAAAGTGGTCGAGCTGAAGGCCGGCGCGATCGGTGAGTACCAGATTTTTCCCGGCGACTTCGGCATCAAGGTCGAATCACTGGACAGCCTGACCGTTCAGAGCGCGGCCGACAGCCTTGGAATGATCGAATCGGCGCTGGCCGGCGAGCCGGGGCCGGCGGCCGACATGATTGCGCTGAATGCCGGCGCGGCGATCTATGTCTCCGGGCAGGCCGACAGTCTGGCCTCGGGCGTGGAGCGCGCGCGCGAGGTGCTGGCCAAGGGCGCGGGGCTGACCCGCCTGCGCGATTACGCCGAGCGGACGCAGACGCTGTGAGCGTTGATATTCTGGAAAAAATCCTCGCCGTCAAGCGCGAGGAAGTGGCCGCTGCTAAGGTGAGCCGCAGTCTGTCCGATCTTGAATCAGCCTGCGGCGATCAGCCCGCATGCCGGGATTTTGCCGGCGCCCTCAAATCACGCGCTGCCACCAGCGCCGATGCGGTCATTGCCGAGATCAAGCGCGCCTCGCCTTCGGCCGGTGTCATCCGCGAGGACTTCGACCCAGCCGCGATTGCCCAGTCCTACGAGCAGGGCGGAGCGACCTGCCTGTCGGTGCTCACCGACCAGCCGTTTTTTCAGGGCCATGCCGACTATTTGACCGCCGCCCGTGACGCCTGCGATCTGCCGGTGCTGCGCAAGGATTTCATCATCGATCCCTGGCAGGTCTGGGAAACCCGGGCGATGGGTGCCGACGCATTGCTGCTGATCGTCGCCGCACTTGATGATGCTGCACTTTCTGATCTTTCAGCGCTGGGCCGTAAGCTGGGTTTGAGCGTGCTGGTCGAGGTGCACGACGAGCCGGAGCTGGAACGCGCCCTGGCCGTGCCTGGTGATCTGGTCGGCATCAACAATCGCGACCTGCACCGCTTTGTCACCGACCTGGAAACCACTCTTCGCCTGGCGCCGCGGGTGCCGGAGGATCGCCTGGTGATCTCCGAGTCCGGTATCCACACTTCATCCGACCTGGCTCGCCTGCGCGCCGGCGGCATCGGCGCGTTCCTGATCGGCGAGGCCTTCATGCGCGAGCAGCACCCGGGTCAGGCCCTGCAGCGTTTACTGAACGGCCAATGAGGACGTTCATTGGCTGATGGTCGCTTCGGTTCACGAATGATCCGGGCCGAGGCCCGGCTTCAGTCGGCAGCAAAGCGGTCCCGGAATATG
>CAZUTZ010000124.1:0-7738 GCA_964623655.1 uncultured Wenzhouxiangella sp. | reverse complement strand
GGATTTCAGGCGATCGAAAAAGTCCATCACCACTTCGGCCATGGGCAATTCGTAGGTCAGTTGAACCTGACCGCCGAGAAAGCGCATATCCTTCTGCACGCCGCGCTTTTCCTCGCACAGCCCGATGACCGCGCCCAGGTAGTCCTGCGGCATGAGGATATTGGCATGGATGACCGGCTCCCGGATTTCCTTGATCTTGTTGATCGGCGGCAGTCCGGCGGGATTGTCGAGCGTGATCACCTCGCCGTCGGTCAACTCGATTTCATAGATCACCGTCGGCGCGGTGGTGATCAGATCAAGATCGTATTCGCGCTCCAGCCGCTCCTGCACGATTTCCATGTGCAGCATGCCGAGGAAGCCGCAGCGAAAGCCGAAGCCCAGCGCGACCGAGGTTTCCGGCTCGAACTGCAGCGCTGAATCGTTGAGCTGCAGCTTGTCCAGCGCCTCGCGCAGGTCGGGATAGTCGCTGGAATCGACCGGAAACACGCCGGCGAAGACGCGCGGCTGCAACGGCTTGAATCCGGGCAAGGGGGCGTCGGCCGGCGCGCCGGCGAGGGTGATGGTGTCGCCGACCGGGGCGCCGTGGACTTCCTTGATGCCGGCGGCAATAAAGCCGACCTGGCCGCAACCCAGCTCCTGGGTGGGCGTGCGCTTGGGTTTGAAAATACCGATCTGGTCGGCCTGATGCTCCTCACCGCTGGACATGACCAGGATCTTTTGCCCGCGCCGCAGGGTGCCCTGCTTGATTCGAACCAGGGAGTTCACCCCCAGGTAATTGTCGAACCAGGAATCGATGATCAGGGCCTTGAGCGGCGCATCCTCTTTTTCAACCGGCGCGGGAATGCGTTTGACGATCGCCTCCAGCACTTCGCGGATACCCTCGCCTGTCTTGGCGCTGACCAGGATCGCGTCTGAGGCATCAATGCCGATGATGTCTTCGATCTGGTGGCGCACCCGCTCCGGGTCGGCGGCCGGCAGATCGATCTTGTTGATCACCGGAATGACTTCCAGACCCTGTTCCACTGCGGTGTAGCAGTTGGCGACACTTTGGGCTTCAACGCCCTGCGCGGCGTCGACGACCAGCAGCGCACCTTCGCAGGCGGCCAGCGAGCGCGAGACCTCATAGGAGAAATCGACGTGTCCGGGCGTGTCAATGAAATTGAGCTGGTAGCGCTCGCCGGCGTCGCTGTCGTAGTTCAGCGTCACGCTCTGGGCCTTGATGGTGATGCCGCGTTCGCGCTCGATATCCATGGAGTCGAGCACTTGCGCGGCCATTTCACGATCGCTCAAGCCCCCGCAAACCTGGATGAAACGGTCTGCCAGCGTCGATTTGCCGTGATCGACGTGGGCGATGATCGAGAAATTACGAATTCGGGTGATTCGACTCATGGCAACAGAACAAAGCCGCCGCCGGGAACACCGGCGGCGGCATGGGCAAAGAAGACCGCATTATAGCGGCAGGCCGCAACGGCCTGCCGCGCCCGCCCGGTCAATCGACGGGTTCCGGGGTGTAAGCGACGAACGTGGTGCTGCCGTCGGAGCGGTGCAGCAGCAGAGCGACTGAACGACCCTCCGGCAATTCCTCGACGATGCTACGGAAGGTTTCCATATCGCTGACCGTCTGGTTGTTGATCATCAGGATGACCTGACCGGAACGCACGCCCGCGCGGTGCGCGTTATCACTTTCGACTTCAGAAATCAGCACGCCGCCTTCGGGGTCGCCCAGCCGCTGCCGGGTTTGCGAGTCAATCGACTCAACGGCCAGACCGAGGAAATTGCTGGGCTCGCGTTCCGGCATTTCGTCTTCGCCGTCAGCCGGCGCGTCATCGTCGAGCTGCTTGATGGTGACCGTCTTGGTCAGGCGCTCACCCCAGCGCGAGACTTCCAGCGGCACTTCGGTGCCGGGACGCACCATGCCGACCAACGGGGGCAGTTCGGAGAACACGTCAATCGGCTGCTCGTTGAAACTGACGATCACGTCGCCGACCTCGACGCCGGCAGCTTCGGCCGCGCTGTCCGGCTCCACTCGATTGACCAGCGCACCGGCGGGCCGATCCAGGCCCAGTGCGTCGGCTTTCTCCCGGGTGATGACTTCGATGCCGACACCGAGGAAGCCGCGGGAAACGCGCCCGAACTCGAGCAGTTGCTCGATGGAGTTTTCCGCGATCTCGATCGGGATGGAAAAAGACAGGCCGATGTTGCCGCCGCCGGAGCTCAGGATCCACGAATTGATGCCAACCACGGTGCCGTCGGTCCGAATCAGTGGCCCACCGGAGTTGCCGCGGTTGATCGCCACGTCACTCTGAATGAACGGCACGTACTGCTGCTGCTGCTGGCTGCGACCCTTGGCGCTGACGATACCGGCGGTCACGGTCTGCTCGAAGGAAAACGGCGAACCGATACCGATCACCCACTCGCCGACCCGGAGGTCGCGCGAATCGCCGAATTCAAGGGTCGGCAAATCATCGGCAGGAATCCGCAGCAGCGCAACGTCGGCCTCAGGATCGGAGCCAACGATTTCGGCTTCGAATTCGCGCCGGTCAGCCAGTCTCACAACGACTTGATCGGCGTTTTCGATGACGTGATGGTTGGTCACGATCAGCCCGTCTTCGGAAATGATAAAGCCGGAGCCGCCGCCGCGACGATCCGGACGACCGCGCGGGCCTTCGCCGAACGGCGAGTCAAAGAAACGCCGGAACATTTCCGGCAGATCCTCGGGCATGTCGCCGCGCTGCTCTCCGCGCTGCTCTCCGCGGGTGCCGAAGCGGACTGTTTCGACATTGACCACGGCCGGGATGGACTGCTCGACCAGATCGGTGAAATCCGCGCGCTCGGCCAGAGCTTGCGGTACTTGCGCTAATAGAAGACCCACTGACAGCGTCAGCGTGACCAGCGTTTTATTCAGCATGTGTTCTCCAGTTTGGTGCTGTTCGTTTCGATCAGATGTGGCTTCAACAGCGGCCAGAATCAAGTTTTTCGCACTCGGCTTTTGATGACAACGATTCCAGGCGCGGGTTCAGCAGCCAGATTCGCGAGCGACCAATCAAGAAAGCCGACAATCCGCCCGCCGCCAGGCCCGAAATCAGCGCGCCAAGATCTGCGCCAGCATGACCGTCAATGAAAGTAGCAGCAAGGCCTGCAGCGAGAATGAAGGCCAGCAGCGGCAGGCCGTAGAGCAACAGGGCCGCGCGCATGAGCTGACGGTCTTCCACACCCACGCGCACGGCCTGGCCGGGGCGGAAATGCTGGTCGGTTTGCAGCCAGAGTTCGGCGCCGCGGCGAGCGAACAGCCTCCCGAAGACACCGGCGCCACAGCCCTCACCTTTCAGGCAGCGCCGACAGTGCTGCACAGCACTGAAACTGATCTTGATGCGCCCATCCGAAACCTGGCTGACCGTCCCGCGCTGCCAGTTGAGGTCTGGATGACGAAGCTGCATCAGCCTCGGAGCGCTATGGCTCCCGATGCAGTTGTTGAGCAACGAAGGCAACCGTGGCCGACGGTACTTCTCCAACCACGGTCACTCGATGATCCTCAACCGTGCCGGTAAAAACGTGCACCGCCCCCATGGCTTCGATACGCTCGGAACCCGCATCATCTTCGGCTCGTGCCGGCTTGATATAAATCGAAAAGCTGGCCAGACCGTCGCTGTACAAAAGATGCTCGAATTCCTGCCCTTCAGCATTCTGGCCGCGGCTGACCGAGGCCAGTCGGAAACCGTCGGGCAACATGCGCGGCATCCACGACGGCTGCGGCAAATCGGCCTCGCTCTGATCGTCCTCCAAAGACGCCGGACTCATCTTGACTTCCACGGCATCTCTGTCGCTCAGTTCGGGCTCCAGTTCACCGGAGCCGATCGGCACGTCCAGTTCGATGGTGACAAAGGATAGATGCTGGAGATAATTGCCCTCATGATCGAGCAGCGCCGAGCGCAGCAACATTCCCGTTTCTTCTTCCAGCCAGAATCGATGCCCGTAGCGGAATTGATCACGGGGACGAATTTCCAGCCGGCGCGCGTACAGGCCGGCCACGCGCTCGGTGCCGTCAAAGCTCATGCGGTAGGCCAGAATGGGGTTGGACGGTCGGTTGGGCGGCAGATTGGGCAAGAGCTGCGACCCGAGCCCGCCTTCGACCACCATGCCCTGGTCACCGCTGGTCAGGATTCTGACCTGGTTGCCGTCGCGCAGGACTTCCCGCGGTGGGCCGTCGATGGATACGATGCGCTCGCGGATGCCGTCTTCATCAGCGCGGTGGATGATTTGCAGGGTATCGACATTCCCGTCGCGCATGTGCACGACGGTGCCGCGATAATTCAGTGCTTCGATGGCATGAACCATGCGGTCCAGCCATTTCTCGACTTCGTCATCGCCTCGGGCATTGGCTGCCAGCCCAAGCAGCGCCAGAGCAAAAATCGACAGAACGACGGGCAGGACGGTCGACCGCGGCAGCTGAAATCCCATGTGATTCAGCGCCCGGCGGCCGCCGCGTCGACGGTGTCTTGCTCATCCTGCACCCGCGGCGGGGTGCGCGCACCCACCACGATGGGCACATAGGAAACGAAGCCCACCGAACCAGCGGCCTGGTTATGTCGCAACACATAACCGCTGATGCGCTGGCGATCGGCGGCACTGGTTTCGGAAAAACTCACCGGCACAACCGGCTGGGCAAAACTCCAGTCGAAGGGCGTCGGCTGGCTGACGAAGCCCGGCTGCTCGTCGACCAGCTCCGGCTGTCCGCGCTCCAGCAGGCTGCTGTTGATCCCGACCAGAGCAAAAACGGCGACACTGGCCGCGATGGCCGCGCCGCTGACCGGCTTGAGCCAGCGCGGCGTGGTGGAAGCGCTCGGTAAAGCCGGCTCTTCGCTGATGGCTCTGGATACCCGCCTGGTCAGATCGCCCCCGGAACTCAACTCGCGCTGCAGGCAGGCGCGAACCAGATGGTAGCGACGCCATCGTCCCGACAACTCATCGTCACTGCTGAGTCGGCGCAACACGAATTGTTGCGCATTGCGCTCCAGCTCGCCGTCCATCAGGGTAGAGAGGTGTTCGCGGTTGCTTTCGGTCATGGCGGTGTTCCAGATTACTGATTGTCGAGCAGGGGGCGAAGCCGCTGATCAATGGCTTCTCGGGCTCGGAAAATGCGAGACCGCACGGTTCCAATGGGGCATTCCATGGCGGTCGCGATCTCTTCGTAACTCATTCCTTCCATCTCACGCAGGGTGATGGCGACCCGAAGATCGTCGGGCAGATCGGAGATGGCGTCGTGAATGGTCTGCTCGATCTCTTCACGCAACAACTCATGCTCCGGTGATCCACGGTCCTTGAGCCGGGTGTCGACCTGGTACTGCTCGGCATCGCCGGCATCGATATCCGACAATGGCGGCCTTCGACTTTGCGCGACCAGATGGTTTTTGGCCGTATTGATCGCGATCCGGTACAGCCAGGTATAGAACGCGCTGTCACCACGAAAACGCTTGAGCGCCCGGTACGCCTTGATGAAGGCTTCCTGCGCCACGTCCATGGCTTCGGCCTGGTCAGAAACATAGCGCGACACGAGGCTGATGATCTTGTGCTGATATTTGCCGACCAGCACATCAAACGCCTTCTTGTCACCTTTCTGAACCCGCTCTACCAGTAGCTGATCGACTTCCCGTTCGCTCATCGGGCCTGCTTGGCTCCGTCTCCAACGATCCGGGCTACTGCGATGGACAGCACCCCGATGTTTAAGTTTCGTTCATTGCGCATTCAGGCAGGGTGGCCCGATGCCGGATTCTGCACATCCGCCGGGCAGGGCAAAAAACAGTGACTCCCGGACACCCGCCAACCGCCAAGAATAGCACGGGGATTCAAGCAGCCGCTTTAAGCGGATGCCATAATGGCGGGCTATGCAAAGAAATCAGGGAACAGGCGGAATCAGCATGCACAGTCATCATCAGCTTTTCGAAAAACTGGGTCTTTCCGAACTCAATCCCGGCGCCTGCTTTGGGCCGGGCCAGTGGGCGGAAATCGATTCGCAACGGGTCTTCGCCAGAATCAACCCGAGCAACGGCCAGGAGATCAGCCGGATCGCCGCGGCCACCGCGGAAGACTACGAAAAGGTCATTGAAACCGCCACCGACGCGGCACAGGCCTGGCGCCAGGTGCCGGCACCGGTGCGCGGAGAGGCCGTGCGCCTGGTCACCAACGCCCTGCGCGACTACAAGGACCCGCTGGGTAGCCTGGTCGCGCTGGAAATGGGCAAGATCAAGCCCGAAGGCGACGGCGAGGTCCAGGAGATGATCGACATCGGCGATTTCGCCCTCGGCCAGTCGCGCATGCTCTACGGCAAGACCATGCACTCCGAGAGACCCGGTCACCGCATGTATGACCAGTGGCATCCGCTGGGCGTCGTTGGCGTGGTCACCGCCTTCAACTTCCCCGTTGCGGTCTGGGCCTGGAACGCCCTGCTGTCGGCCATCTGCGGCAACGCCACGGTCTGGAAGCCGTCGCCCAAGGGCGCGCTGTGCTGTGCGGCCGTGCAGAACATCGTCAATGAAGCGCTGGCCGACACCGATTTCCCGCCCATCTTCACCTCGTTCATGGAAGACGGACACGAGCTGGCCGGCCGCTTCATCGACGATGAGCGCGTGGCCCTGATGTCGTTCACCGGCTCCAGCAAAGTGGGGCGCATGGTGGGCGAACGCGTTGCCGCCCGCTTCGGCAAGAGCCTGCTCGAACTGGGCGGCAACAACGCCATCATTCTCGACCCCACCGCTGATCTGAAACTGGCCGTGCCGGCCATTGTGTTCGGCGCCGTCGGCACCGCCGGCCAGCGCTGCACCACCACCCGCCGTCTGATCGTCCACGAATCCATCGCCGACGAGGTCTGTGCCACGCTGACCGACGCCTACAAGCAGGTTCGTATCGGCGACCCGCTTGACGAGACCACGCTGATGGGGCCACTGACCGACGAGGCTGCCGTGAAGCGGTTCGAGTCCGCCGTCGAACAGGCACGCCAGGCCGGTGGCGAGGTATTGACCGGCGGCAAGCGCATCGACCGCGAGGGCTTTTTCGTCGAGCCGACCATCATCCGGGCCGAAAACGAGTGGGACATCGTGCAGGAAGAAACCTTCGCGCCCATCCTGTACGTCATCACCTATTCCACACTGGAAGACGCCATGGCCAAGCACAACGGCGTGCGGCAGGGTTTGTCTTCGGCCATCTTCACCACGGATGTGCGCAACGCCGAATATTTCCTGTCCCACCTGGGCTCGGATTGCGGCATCGCCAACGTCAACATCGGTACTTCGGGCGCCGAGATCGGTGGCGCCTTCGGCGGGGAAAAGGAAACCGGCGGCGGCCGCGAGTCCGGCTCGGACGCCTGGCAGGCCTACATGCGGCGCCAGACCAATACCATCAACTGGTCGAGCGAAATGCCGTTGGCGCAGGGGATCAAGTTTGATCTTTGATTTTTGTTCTGGGACCAGGGACCAGGGACCAAGGGTCAAGGAGCCTCGGTGGAGGCGTCTGGGTGAGCGGCCGGAGGCGGACGTAGGTCGGGGTAGCGCAGCGCGTAGGCGGGGTGCGGTCTGCCGAAGGCAAGAAGCACCTCGCCGAAGAGCGGCCGCGCGTAACCCCGACAGCTCATGCCGGGATCAGGCTCCTGATCTCACGCAGAGGCGCAGAGGCGCGAAGGACGCAGAGGAAAACCTTTATTTTCTCTGCGACCTCGGCGTCTCCGCGTCTCCGCGTGAGGCTTTTC